>CAXMUM010000078.1:0-8672 GCA_964196585.1 uncultured Opitutaceae bacterium | reverse complement strand
TGTCTCATGTTTTCCAAAAAAAACATCTTAATATAACCAATTTTAATACGTAAAGATTTGCTAGGCAGACATTCTTAATCAATCTAGCGCTCGCAAAATGACAACCTATGCCAATCGGTCAAACTTGGATTTGATAGACTCGTATTACGTATCCTGGAAACGGGACGCGAATTCGGTCGATGAGACATGGAGCAAATTCTTTGAAGGTTTTGAATTCGGCCTCTCTCAGAAAGAGAATGATCAGTCCGGTTCCGCAGAGACTCTGCGCCAATCGAATGTAGACAGCCTTGTCTATGCCTATCGCTCAATCGGAAATACTGCTCCCAACATCGATCCTCTTACCCCTGTGGCACCTCCTAATCCGGCGCTCAGCCTTTCAGAATTCGGCTTATCAGAAGAGGAACTAGACTTTACCGTAGATGCGGGGCACTACCTGGAAGGTGGCCCCATGAAGCTAAGAACCATCCTTGACGGCCTCAATAAAACATACTGTGGAAAGATTGGGATTGAGTATGTCTACATTCAAACAATCGAAGCAAGACGTTGGATACAACAAAGACTCGAACCGGTATCCTCCAAACCTAATTTTTCAGACCAGAAGAAAATCCGCATTCTACGGAAAATTTACGCAGCAGAGACCTTTGAACGCTTTATTCACACGCGTTACGTCGGGCAAAAACGCTTTTCCCTCGAAGGAGGTGAAACTCTCATCCCTTGCCTCGATGGTTTAATTGAACACTGCGCTGAGCTGGGAATGAAAGAAGCCGTTGTTGGAATGGCCCATCGAGGACGCTTAAACGTCCTAGCAAATACTATCAAAAAATCTTACGACTTTATTTTTGAAGAATTTGATGAAAATTACATTCAGGATACCGTGGCCGGAGATGGTGATGTTAAGTATCATCTCGGTTACAAATCCATCGTAAAGACCCGCACAGGCAAAGAGCTTTCCGTAAGACTTTCGTCAAATCCAAGCCATCTAGAAGCCGTTAACCCAGTTGTTCAAGGCAAAGCAAGGGCTCGGCAACGTCTTCTTGGAGACACTGAGCGAAAACTTGTTATACCCGTTCTTATCCACGGAGACGCTGCTTTTTCTGGACAGGGAATCGTCGCAGAAACCTTCAATTTTTCACAGCTTCCTGGCTATCGCACAGGCGGTACCATCCACATCGTTGTCAACAATCAGATTGGATTCACTACCTCCCCAGATGAGGCCCGATCAAGTCGCTATTGTACCGATTTCGCCAAAATCATCCACGCTCCCATCATTCATGTAAATGGAGACAACCCCCTCGAGGTTGTATTTGCCACTGAACTTGCAGTCGATTTTAGGCAAAAATTTCAGCGAGACGTGGTTATCGATATGGTTTGCTACCGCAGACACGGCCACAATGAGACAGACGAACCGTTATTTACCCAACCCGTTCTCTACCAAAAAATAGCAAAACATCCACACATCAGCCAAATTTTGACGAAAACCCTGATAGATGAAGGGACTCTCACTCAAGAGGACGCCGACAATATCCAGGCAGAATATCAGAAATCACTTGAGGAATCCCTCACCATAGCCAAAACCAAGCAGAAAAATGGTAACAGCAAGGAGAAAAAATTCGAAGGCGCTAATGCAACTTTCCAGCCTGGCTACTCTTTCGATCCCGTCAAAACGCGGGTTTCGAAAAAACTAATTCAACAAACAGTCAAAGGGCTCTCCACACTGCCGGAAGGATTTACGATCAATCCTAAGATAAAACGTTTTGTTGAAACCCGATTGAAAGCCTTCAAAGAAGGTCAATCGATTGATTGGGCCTTTGGAGAAGCGCTTGCTTTTGGAACGCTCCTCTTAGAGGGAACTCCTGTCCGGCTTTCTGGACAGGACAGCGAACGGGCTACATTCAGTCAACGGCACGCAGTTATCCGTGATAGAGATTCCCTTGAAAAGTATGTTCCTTTAAAGAACCTCTCTAAAGAGCAGGGACAATTCTGTGTTTATAATTCTCTTCTTTCTGAAGCTGCAGTTCTCGGCTTTGATTTTGGTTATTCTCTAGACTACCCTCAAATGCTTTGCATCTGGGAAGCGCAATTTGGAGACTTTGCAAACGGCGCTCAGGTAATCATTGACCAATTCATTACTTCCAGTGAATCGAAGTGGCAGCGCATCAGTGGTATCGTTCTTCTCCTCCCCCATGGCTATGAGGGGCAGGGCCCTGAACATTCCTCTGCTCGTCTCGAGCGATTCCTCCAAGCCTGCGCAGAAGACAACATTCAGGTCTGTAATCTCACAACTCCAGCACAGTATTTTCATGTCCTTCGCCGCCAGACAAAGAGAGATTTTCTTAAACCGCTCATTATCATGGCTCCAAAAAGTCTTTTAAGAAGTAAGGAGGCAACATCACCATGGAAGGATTTTACTGCCGGAAGCTTTCAAGAAATTATCGCAGATCCTTCAAAAACAAAGGAGGCTAAACGCGTCATTCTATGTTCAGGAAAGGTTTACTATGATCTTAAAGCCTACCAAACTGCGAACAAGATCACAGATACAACCATCATCAGAATAGAACAACTCTATCCTCTTCACACAGACATGCTCAAGGACATCCTTACTCAAAATAAAAGCGCGAAGACCTTTATTTGGTGTCAGGAAGAATCCAAGAACATGGGTGCATGGAGTTTTATTGCGCCTCAACTCGAAGAGATCACAGGCCAAAAACCTCTCTTTGCAGGAAGGGGCCCCAGTGCAAGTCCCGCTGTCGGTTCACTTGCTCGACATAAGATTGAGCTAAACCAATTTCTAGAAGAGGCTTTTACCCTTTCATGATTTCTACCTCAAAATGAGCATCGAAGTAAAAATTCCTAGCATGGGAGAATCTATCACTGGCGGCTTGCTGGCTTCATGGCACGTCAAAGACGGTGATACAGTAAAGCGGGATCAAGTGATCTACGAACTTGAAACTGATAAAATCACCGCCGAAGGAGTTGCCGAAGCAGATGGAAAGATTTCCATTAAAATAGCAGAAGGGACCGAAGTATCCATAGGGGATATTGTCGCAACGATCGACCCTACTGCCGGTGAATCAAAAGCGACTGCACCTCCCATTAAAAAAGACGAAGAAAAGCCCACTGCACCAGAGACCAATACCTCCAAAGAAACACTTCAAAAAGAAACTCATCAGTCACCTGCAGTTCGACGTATAGCCGAAGAAACCAATATCAATCCAGCTGAAGTAGAAGGAAGCGGAAAAGCTGGAAGAGTGACTAAAGGGGACATGCTTAACGCCCAAGCGGATCAAGAGAATGCCACAGCTGAATCCGTCTCCACAAATGATCAGGCTCCAAGGTCAAATACCTCCTCAGAAAGGACTACCCGCAAAAAAATGTCGCCACTACGACAACGGATAGCCCAACGCCTGGTATCCGCCCAAAGAGAAGCGGCCATACTCTCAACCTTCAACGAAGTTGATATGACAGCCGTCATGAATCTTCGAAAAAAACACCAGGAAAATTTCACAAAACAACACGGCATCAAATTAGGCTTTATGTCTTTTTTTATCAAAGCCGTTGTCAACGCACTCAAAGAAGTCCCATCAGTAAACTCCCAAGTCGATGGCGATTCAATCGTCCAGAATCACTTTTTTGATGTAGGCGTCGCTGTCTCTACTGAAAAAGGACTTGTTGTCCCCGTTCTTCGAGATTGCGACCTTCTCTCTTTTGCAGAAATTGAACAAGGCCTGATTGACTACTCAACCAAAGCCAGAGAAGGTAAAATAACAATCCCGGACCTCGAAGGAGGTGTCTTTACCCTATCAAACGGAGGTGTTTTTGGATCACTACTCTCCACTCCAATCATTAATCCACCTCAAGCAGGCATTCTCGGCATGCATTCCATCCAGCAACGCCCAATAGCGGCTGATGGAGAGGTTGTCATTCGCCCGATGATGTATCTAGCTCTCTCCTACGACCACCGAGTTATTGATGGGAAAGAGGCAGTGACCTTCCTCGTAAAAGTAAAGGAGTCGATCGAAGATCCGGCTCGGCTTTTGATAGGTATCTAAAAGCTCATCAAGCATCCCATTTTTGGATACAAATTTGTAGCACTCGAACAATATGCCTGACGAATCTTATGAAGTTGCCGTTATCGGAGCAGGACCTGGCGGATATGTCGCTGCCATTCGCTCCGCCCAACTTGGCCTAAAAACAGTTTTAATTGAAAAAAATAACACTTTGGGTGGCACCTGCTTAAATGTCGGTTGTATCCCAAGTAAAGCTCTCCTCCACACAAGCGAACTTTTTTATTTCACGAGCCACGAAGCTGAACGACACGGTATCAAAACCAGCTCTGTTTCGCTCGACCTCGGCGTCGTTATGAAAAAGAAAGAGGCCACTGTCTCTGCGCTGACAAAAGGAATTGATATGCTTATCTCCAAGAGAGGGATCAAGCGCATTGAAGGAACTGGACGCCTAACGAGTCCAAATACGATTTCAATCACCACCCAAAATGGTGAAATCACCCTGAATGCAGAGAAAATCATTCTCGCTACCGGGTCAGCTCCTATCGAACTCCCCTTTTTGCCTTTCGATGGAAAAACTGTCGTTTCAAGCGATCATGGAATCGCTTTTACGGAAGTCCCAAAAAAACTCATCGTCGTAGGAGCTGGCGCCATAGGCCTGGAGCTAGGTTCTGTTTGGAGCCGCTTTGGCAGTGAAGTAACCATTGTTGAATTTCTCGATAAGATAGCACCAGGACTGGATGATGATGTATCTCGTCAGCTAGAACGTCTCCTCAAAAAACAAGGCCTCAAGTTCGAACTTTCGACCAAAGTAACCGGCCTAAAGAAAAACAAAAGAGGCTTCTCATTGACCGCAGAAAGCAAAGGGAAAGATATCGAATTTGACGCTGACAAGATTCTCGTCTCCGTTGGACGAAAACCCTATACAGATGGGCTTGGACTCGAAGAAGTCGGCATCGAACTTGATGAAACAAAACGCATCAAGACCGATAAAAACCTACAGACAAACATTCCCAATATCTACGCCATAGGTGATATTGTTTCTGGTCCCATGCTCGCACACAAAGCGGAAGAAGAAGGAGTCGCAGTGGCGGAGCGAATTGCCGGCAAAGCAGGCCATGTTAATTATCATGTCATTCCCAATGTCATCTACACAGATCCAGAAGTTGCAGGAGTTGGGATCACGGAAGCAGATGCCAAAGAGCAAAATCTCGCCATCAAAACAGGCAAAATACCATTTGCGGCAAACGGGAGAGCATTAGCCTCAGATGGAACCAATGGGTTCGCAAAAGTCATTGCCGACGCCCAGACAGATAAAATCCTCGGTGTTCAGATCATTGGAAAAAACGCATCTGAACTCATCGCAGAAGCCGTTGCTCACATGGAATATGGAGGCAGCGCCGAAGATCTAGGCAGAACTATTCACGCCCATCCAACTCTCTCTGAGACCCTAAAAGAAGCAGGTATGGCAGTTAGCAAAACCGCCATCCATTCTCTCTAAAAACTCTCATAACAAAAAGGCGAACTTTTGAAGTTCGCCTTTTTGTTTTTAAACTGATCACCAACTCCTCTACTCGGAAGAGATTTTTGTTACAGGTTGATCTTGACGAAATGCCAGATGATCATCCTCTCGAATAACCTTGAGCGGCTCACCATCTTTCACGTCACCTCGTAAGAGTGCTTCTGCTAACGGATCCTCAAAATGACGTTCGATCGCACGACGCAGTGGACGAGCGCCATATTTTTCATCATAACCATTTTCCAGAATGAGAGCCTTTGCTTCATCGGAAAACTCCACCGAAATCTTACGGTCATGCAATCTCTTGGCCACTTTCTTTATCTCAAGGTCAATAATCTTAATCAAGTCATCACGAGTTAAAGGGCGGAAAACAATCTGGTCATTAATCCGATTGAGAAATTCCGGTTTAAAGATGCGCTTAGCTTCTTCCAAAACCTTTTCCTTCATCTGCTCGTAATCATTCGATCCAATCGATGCAGCCCCAAAGCCCATCGAAGTTTGCCGTTGGATAATGCTCGCACCAACATTGGTGGTCATAATAACGATGGTATTACGGAAATCAATGGTACGACCCAAACTATCCGTTAAACGACCATCTTCCAAGACCTGTAACAAAATTTGCACGACATCCGGGTGAGCTTTTTCGATTTCATCAAACAGCACAACAGAGTATGGTTTTCTCCTAACTGCTTCGGATAACTGTCCGCCTTCATCATAGCCTACATAACCCGGCGGAGAACCAATCAAACGCGAGACAGAGAATTTCTCCATATACTCGGACATATCTATCTGGATAATAGAGTCTTTATCTCCAAACATGGTTTCTGCCAACGTCTTGGCCAGTTCCGTCTTACCCACCCCTGTTGGTCCCAAAAACATCAATGAACCAATAGGACGACGAGGATCTTTCAGATCCGCTCTCGAACGGCGCAAGGCCCGACCAATCGATACACAGGCAACTTCTTGGCCGATGATCAATTTCTGCAAATCATTCTCCAAATTGAGAAGCCTTTCGGTTTCTTTCTTTTCCAATCGGCTGAGAGGTATCTTTGTCCAGGCGGAAACAACCTGAAGCATTTCCTCTTCATCGATTATCACACGATTTTCCTTACGACTCTCTTTCCACGCAGTCATAATTTCTTCCTGCTTGGCCCGAAGCTGTTTTTCCTTATCACGGAATTGAGCCGCTTCTTCAAAATGCTGACCACTGATTGCCTCTTCCTTCAAGACACAAACCTCTTCTATTTCTTTGGCCAAACCATCCGTTTCTGGAGGGCGACTAAGGGAAGCAATACGAGCTCTTGATCCAGCTTCATCCATCACATCGATTGCCTTGTCCGGCAAATGACGAGACGTAACATAACGATCCGAAAGCTTAGCAGCTGCTTCCAGAGCAAGATCTGTAAAAGTAGCGTTGTGGTGATCCTCATACTTACTGCGAATACCTTTAAGAATGAGAACCGTATCCTCAATGGACGGTGCATCAACGGTCACACTTTGAAAACGCCTAGCCAGTGCACTGTCTTTTTCGATGTATTTGCGATATTCATTGATCGTAGTAGCACCAATACATTGAAGTTCTCCCCGAGAAAGAGCTGGTTTGAAAATATTTGACGCGTCCATCGCTCCTTCTGCAGCGCCTGCGCCAACGATAGTATGAAGCTCATCGATAAAAATAATGATGTTTTTAGCACGCTTAATTTCATCCATGACCGCCGTGATGCGCTCTTCAAACTGTCCACGATATTTCGTTCCAGCCACCATGAGGGCCAGATCCAGGGTCACTACTTTCTTATCCGCCAAAATTTCTGGGATCACGCCATCTGAAATTTCCTGAGCCAATCCTTCGACAATCGCAGTTTTACCCACTCCGGCTTCACCAATCAAAACAGGATTATTTTTTGTCCTGCGGCACAATATCTGAATAACCCGGCTAATTTCTTCTTTTCGTCCGATCACAGGATCCAACTCTCCCTTTTTAGCCAATTCTGTAAGATCACGACCAAAGGCTTTTAAAGCAGGCGTCTTAAGTTCCTTCTTTTCATCAGAAGGCCCTTTTGGAGAGGCCATTGCCTCATCTCCTTCTCCCTCACCACTTTCGCCCGAAAATTGAGGATCCAATTCACGTAAGATTTCGTTACGACTACTTTCAATATCAACGTCCAACGATTTGAGCACACGAGCAGCTACGCCCTCTCCCTCTCGCAAAAGCCCTAAAAGAATATGTTCAGTTCCTACATAACTATGATTAAGAGCTTTCGCTTCCTTCCCTGCCAACGCTAGAACCTTTTTCACACGTGGGGTATAGGGAATGCTTCCAACGGTCTTACCTTCCGGCCCTGATCCTACCTGCTGTTCAACTGCATTTCGTACTGTCTCAAGATCGAGACCCATTTTTTGCAAGACACTGACAGCTACCCCCTGCCCCAGTTTGATCAATCCAAGCAACAAATGCTCAGTCCCAACATAATTATGAGAAAATCGGTCTGCCTCTTTTCGGGCCAAAGCAAGGACCTGCTGGGCACGAGGAGTAAAATTGTTCATTGGTTCCATTATCTATTAAGGGGGAGTGTGGCGTTGGTTATTTTTTTAAAGTAAACTCTGGTTTTAATAAATTCTCAAATTTTGTCCGCAAATACTGGGCTCTGAAAATGTCTCTTTTATTAGACTCTATCTTATTATCGGCAAGATATTGGATATGACCAGGCTGACAATCAATGAACAATTGATCAATCAATGAACGAACCTCTTCGGATATCATCTCCATATCAACCCCTAAACGCACCAATGAGAGCAGATTCATCGCCTCTGAAGAGCTTATCAAATAACTGCTCTGCAGAATGCCAAACGACCGACTGATTTTATCAAATAGCTTATTAGGTTCTGTCTCCAGGACTGTTTCTCGGGCATTGAATTCCTGCTCAATGATCGTATTCAGCACTGATGTTAAACGTTTGATTATTTCTTCTTCCGACTCTCCCAAAGTCGTTTGATTGGAAATCTGAAAAATGCTGCCACTAGCATCAGTTCCCTCACCGAATAGGCCTCTAACAGCAATCCCCAACTGATTAACAGCTCTGATCACCTTTTCCATCTGGTTCGAAATAACCAGAGCAGGAAGATGCATCATTGCAGATGCTCTCATCCCG
>CAXMUM010000077.1:0-8718 GCA_964196585.1 uncultured Opitutaceae bacterium | reverse complement strand
ATTTCGGTTACTCAAGGGCCGGGACTGGCCGGATGTCTGGCAATGGGTATTTCGGTGGCAAAGAGCCTCGCTTTGAAATGGGAGGTCCCTTTGGTGGGTGTTAATCATCTAAGAGCCCATGCTTTTTCTCCTTTTATAGAAATGCATGAAAAGAATTTGGCTGCTTATGAGGAGATATTTCAGCGGATGCTTCCTCACCTCGGATTGTTGGTGAGCGGTGGGAATACGATTCTCTTTGAGATCGATGAGTCGGTAGATCTCCGAATTCTAGGGTCGACACGCGATGATGCTGCCGGAGAGGCTTTGGACAAGGGAGGAAAGTTGATGGGAATTCCTTATCCGGGTGGCCCTTTGATTGAAAAGGAAGCTTCGGAAGGGGATAGAGAAGCGTATCAATTTCCCAGGGCATTGCTAAAAGATGCACCATTGGATTTTAGTTTTTCGGGATTGAAAACGAGTTTGCGTTATCGTCTCGATAAAATGGAGGCTGAGGAAATCATGAAAGAGAGGGTGAACTTATGTGCCAGTTATCAGGAGGCAGTTATTGACGTTCTCGTGAAAAAAACTGAGGGAGCTTTGCGGCAGGGAGACTATCGCAGTGTGGGTCTTTCTGGAGGTGTTTCTAATAATCTTCGTTTGAGAGATGCTTTTGCTTCTATGGCTGAAACGAATGGTGTAAGTGCTCACTTCGCACAGGCGAAACACACCGGTGACAATGCAGGGATGATTGCGTTTGCTGCGTGGGTGGAAAGAAGGCGTTTAGTTCGGGATGACTCCTATGCTATGGAGATTGTTCCTTCTATGAGATTATCATCTTTTTGATGAATGGATGCGGCCGAAAAAAAGAGGGCACTGTGTTTGCTCGCTCCTTACGCAGATCTAGTGCGCTGCTTTATGCCGTTTCTAGGAAATCGGTAGTTCTGTTTGCCCGGGTTCGTCTGGATCTGGATAAGCAGGAGTTGGTGTGAAGACAGGGCTTTTCAAGCCAGGCATATATTCTGAAAATTCTTCTGTCTCACTGGTTTGGCGCAGACTTCGTTGGACCATTCCCATTTTTGCATCCAGGTTGTCTACCATGGAGACAAACACGGCTTCAGGGGTAGCGGCCATAGCAGCGGCTCCCCATTCGAGTTCTCCCTGATGGCTGAGAATGATATGCTCCAGTCGTTCGAGGATATCCGAGGAAAGTTTTGTTTTCATCCCTGCTTTTCGCACGAGCCTGTAGCCCAAAACAACATGACCTTGAAGTTGTCCAACGGTGGTTTTTTTAAAGGCGAGGCTTCCTTCGTATTCCAACGCTTTCCCAACATCGTGAAGCAATCCACCGGCAATCGCGAGATCTGCATCCACTTCTGGATACAGCGGAAGTAGCACCCGACAGCTTTTTCCAATATGGACCGTGTGCTCGAGCAGTCCAAAGCGGTAGGCATGGTGCATGGACACAGCGGCGGGAAGGGTGAGGAATTTTTCGCCGAGGTCTTCAAAGACGTTTTGCACGGTTTCTCTGAGTGTTGGGTCCTTGATAAAAGCGATGAGCTCACCGAGGTCTTTTTTGAGTTGTTCAGGAGACTCTGGAGGTGTTTCAACCAGGTTTTGTACGGTTTCGTGCCCAAGTTTCTCTTCGGAGAGAGCTTTCACATCCTGTAGACGTGGAGAAAAACGCCCTTGGTAGTGCTCAACGGTTCCTTTGATGGAGACGACGATACCATCTCCCTGTTCACTGAAAAAATTATAGGTGGGTTGATCGAGGAAGCAAAAAAGAGAAAAAGAGCCTGTTTTATCTCCCAATTCAACCGAGAGGAAGGGGTTATCTGTCTTGGTGGTTCGTTGTGTGATTTTACGAACAACAAGAACAGAAGCAAAGGAATCTCCATCTGTGATGTCAGAGGATTTAAGTTGGGAAACGGTCAAGAAATTGTTTTCCATTACTTACCAGTTTTTTGGGTTGTTTTGCCTTTGTTTGATGCGTGTTTCGGGTTCCTTTTTAGATGCCCTTTTCCTGTTTTATTTCCCGCTCTTGCTTTATTGGTTTGTTCGCCTTGTCTCTCAGATTTCTTTGAGTTTTTTTGTTGCTTGAGGCGTTTGTCCTCAGATGAGACAAGGTGCTTTGTCTTTTTATTTTTGGGCGCAGATTCCTTGCTTTTTGTGACGTTAGGTTGAGAAGATTTTTTCTCTTTTCTGACCTTTGGTTTTTCCGGACCTTTCAAGTCTTTTTTCTGAGGAGGTGGAGAAGAGGCAGGTTTGTCATTCTTTATTTCGATGTCTGTGGCATATTTTTTGACGAGTCCGGTATAGGGCTTTAAGATCGGATTTGTTGCATCGCTTAAGAGACTGTAAAAAACGGTTTCTGAGGGTAGAATATTGCAACCCATTTGCGCGAGGCTGGAAAGGACTACAGGATTGTCCTGTGGCCGACGAGAGCCGAGACAATCGCTTAAAAGGGTGACATCAATTTCGCGATCAATCGCCTGGAGAACGGTTTGGTAAACACAAACGGGGACTTCCAGGCCGATGATGAGTAGATGGTAAATTCCATGCTTTTTCAGGTATTCTCCGAGGTCATCTGCCTGAAGGGCAGAGAAGGCGGTTTTGTGAAAAACTTTGGGTTTATCAGCCAATCGGAGGAGATGTGGATGACTGTGGCCCAGTTTGTCAGGAACCTGTTCGGTGAAGATTGTTCGAATGCGAAAGATACGAGCGGATTCAATGGCAAAGGCGCACCGGCTCAGAAAGGTTTTGCTTTCATGAATAACCGGAAGAAAGGCATTCTGAATGTCGAGAACGAGAAGAGCGACGGCTTCGCTGAGAGGTGTATTTTGTTCGGTCCTATGGGCCATTTTGAAAGTGTGTCTTGGAGGTCTGGAAGGACAAGGCTTTATCTACTTCTAGCATAATACTCACGTGTTGCAGGAACCTGTATGATCTTTTTTTCCGGCAGGCTGTAAGCAGTTAATTTTCCTCCTCCGGCGCATCCTGTGTCGATACCCATGGACTGAGGTTGTTCGTAAACTTCATCGCGCGGTGTATGACCATAGACAACATAGGGAGGGCCTTGCCAGAAATCGGCCCAATAAGGTGAGTTGGGAGAATCTCTTCGTTTAGCAGGTTTCCCTTCGGGGGTCAGCACCTGGATGTTGGTTGTAACGGACAGGGGTTGGCTTTCCCAAGCTCTCAGTGGAAGAAATCCTCCGTGCACAAAGACGGTATCGATTTCGGGTACATAATGGTAGGGGACCATTTGTTCGATAAATCGCCAGTCTTTTGAGGTCAGTTGTCGGAGAGTTTTTCTCTCGTTGGGTTGGAGGGCTGCATCGGATCCAGTTTGACGATATTTGAGTAATCGTAGTTCGTGGTTACCCACAATAGCGACGGTGGCAGTTTTTCGGGCAATCGAAATGACGCCATGGCTGTCAGGTCCTCTGTTGACGAGGTCCCCAAGATAAATGACTTGATCTTCCGGCTGTATCTCCAGCTTTTCGATGAGTGTTGCCAACTCATCGACACACCCATGAACATCTCCGATTGCAATAAATCGTCCTTTAATCATTTGTTGACAGCGGATTTTGCTAGCTTCCAATCAGGATGGAAGTAAATAACGACGAATGGAATTACATCTTCAATCTCTTTCAAAGAAATGTCATGTGACAGGGGAGGCCTTTTCGGAAGGCGAACAGCTTCTCTGTTGTCTGGTAGAAGAAGAGAGTGGTGAGGTAGCTCGTATCGACCTTAAAGCAGCGGAGGAGGATAAATTTAAGCCGGATGGAGGGATTATGTGTCGATGGTATTTGGCCTATCGTTCGAAAGAACCTGCAGATAGTGAGGAACGTGCGCTTAAATTGACCGCAGAAAATCTCTTTATCGAGATGTGTGACTCAGGTTCTGATGAAGAGTCTGAAAATGCTTCCTTACTTCAATTTCTAGGATTGATGCTGGAGAGGAAACGTATCCTGCGTAACCGAGGGGTTAGTAAAGATGGAGTTTGGCAGAGTTACTACCACATCAAGAGCAAGAAGAATTACAAAATTCCAGCGGGTGATTTATCCACTCGATTTTTTGTCGAAATTCAAAAGAAACTCAGCTTGCTCCTCAATCCGGGAGGTTCAGAAGAGGAAGATACAAATGAGGTTGCGAAGGATAAGGCAGAATCCTCTGAGGTGACAGAACCTAGCTCAATTTCCTGACTGGGATATTTTTCTCCGCTAAGTAGTCTTTGGTTTGAGGGATGGTGTAAGTTCCAAAGTGGAAGATTGATGAAGCTAATACTGCACTGGCATGACCTTGCTCCAGGACTTCCACTAGATGGTCCAAGTTTCCAGCGCCTCCAGATGCGATGATAGGGACTTCGACTGCATCGGAAATACGGCGCGTTAGTTCGATGTCATAACCTTCCTGGGTTCCATCCTGATCCATACTGGTGAGGAGGATTTCTCCTGCACCGAGTGAAACGGCTTGGCGAGCCCATTCGATGGCATCCAGTTCAGTGGGTCGCCTTCCACCATGTGTGTAGACTCTCCATTTGTCTTCACCCGGTTCTTTTTTGGCATCGATGGCTACAACAATGCATTGATTTCCGAATTTGAGAGCTGCGCGTTTGATAAGGTCGGGATCTGCTATGGCAGGTGAGTTCAGGCTCACTTTATCGGCGCCAGAGTGGAGCATCTGGACGATATTATCGAGGCTTCTCAAGCCGCCACCGACGGTGAGAGGCATGAAACATTGGGAAGCTGTTTCTTCAACAACCTTGTGCATGATGTCACGGCCATCGCTTGAAGCTGTGATATCGAGAAAGACGAGTTCATCTGCTCCTTGTTCATCGTAGGCCCTTGCACAGGCGACAGGATCCCCGGCATCCCGCAATTCCTTAAATTTGACACCCTTAACAACGCGACCGTCGGTTACGTCAAGACAGGGAATGATGCGTTTTGATAGCATGATAGGAGAAGGTTTTCAAATTCCGCGGAAAAGGTAAACCGAGTTTTTGAAAATCAGTGTCGCTAAAGCTCTTTCACCTCGATGAAAGAGTCTATAACTAACTTCCTGCAGGAACGATATCAGGCTCAAAGGAAACGATTATGCGGTAGGTTTGTCCTGGGCGCATGATGAGTGGGTGATCCCTTTCAAGAGTCTGAATATAGTGAATGTTTCCACAGTTTGACCGGTATGCACTTTCATCCGTAACGACTTCGGTATCGAGCCAAACTCCCTGGAAGTCATCCTTCTGCACGATACAGCGAAGACCTTCCTGCCCAAGCATAGGAGAATTATCGACTCTATAGCGTGAGTGAGGGCTTCCGATTGCAAGGCAGTAGCGGAATTTCTTAAGCTCAACCTGAGCTTTGACTGTATAAATGAATTCACTGGTTACCTTACTGCCGGCAAAGGTCCAATTGATGCGGCAGCTGCCGATACCCGGAACGATCTCTTCTTTGGTGCTGATCAATTCAGGTTGTTCGTACCGGAAATAAAATGAGTTGCGTATTCCTAAACCTGTCACGCAGCGACGTCCATAATAGGAGGGTACAAAGGCGTGGTCTCCTATGGTCAGCTCCGGGATCATAATGGGTGTGTACTGATTGTTTGGCCAATCAAAGACACCGGGTGAGTGAGGGAAGGACTGGTTGTCAGCTGAGACTTCACCACCAGAGCTGATCAATGGAAGCTGGATTTGTAGGCCGGAAGCGGGGTCGCGATAAAGGAAGAGTCCTTGTTCTTTGCGATTGGATTTATCGAAGATGACAAATCGTCCAGCTGTCCGCACGGATTCGATCGGAGTCACTTCAGGTGTTTTGATCAACTTGGCTAGACGTGACCACTGGCAAAGATAACGAGCTGCATCGAAGTTTGCCATACGTGTCGTATGATTTGGGGCAGCTGTTCTTTCTTCATCTCGGACAACGAGAAAACCGTGTTCTTGATCGAGGTAGGTGACAAAGAAGTAGTAGAAGAGCTTCCGAAGAATATCGAAATATTTCTTTTCCTGACCGTCTGGGATCCAGTTATCACGGAAGCCTTGAAGAAGGAGACTGATGCAATGCATTTGGCCGTAAGCTCCAGAATGCGTACCAAAAGCCCAGCCCAATCCATCATGGCGGACCATGTCTGGCATTAGCTTTATGTATTTTTCACCAAATGTTCGTAGACTGGGAAGTTTGCGGTCGCGGAGGGCCTGATTGCTGTGAAGCTGCAAGGCTTGGCGGATGAAGACGAAACTCATTACCCCATAAAGGCTGAAAGAACCGCCAAATCCATCTGGATCATCATCAAAGAAATTGTTTGAGCTGGTTTGTTGAATACGATCGATAAAGCGTTCGATCAGACGGCCTGTTTCGTCTTTCTTGGAGAGGCCCAAGCTGAAACGGGCAACTGCTTTGGCTACATTGAAGGCCTGAAAGTGGTTGTTGTAGTCGCTGCGGTTTAGCAGGAGTTTGTCGAGGTGCTCGCGAGTCTGATCGACGAGACGTTCCCAGACAGCATTTCGCTCTTTGGAGGGACCGAAGGAGAGGAGTCCGAGAGAGGCATAAGCGAGTCCATTTTCTCCGATTGGTTCCTGGAAGGTTTGGGCAGTAATGGTTCGGGCGCTTAGATCGACTAGATCGAATCCATTGACCGAGGTTTCTCCGGTTGCGCGATAATATTCGCCGAGAGCCAGGGCCGCGTGGCCTGCCTCATCAGAGCGAGACACCTCACCATCGACGGGTGAAATGGTACCATCTTGATTAATTGAGTCCAGATTATGTCCAAGAATTGACTTGGCCATGTCCAGACACTGTTCGGAGAAACTTTCCATGTAGGGGACTTAGATATTGCGAACGATTTAACGGAATAGGCTATTCCGAGAAGGGTTCTGTTGTTTCGGTTTATTTCTTTCTACTCAAGCGTGAATTTAAGGAATTGATGATAAGTTCACGCGTATAAAGTATTTGGTGAGGATTATCTTGCGATTAGTTTGAGGAATTCTGCGTTGGTTTTGGTTTTGGAGAGTCGGGTAACCATTGTCTCGGCTGCGTCTTCGATTTTGAGTGGGACGAGTGCGCGGCGGAAGAAATGAATGTTTTCCAGATCATCTGGAGAGATGAGCAATTCTTCACGGCGGGTTCCTGAGGCAGAGACGTTCATGGCTGGCCAGATACGCATATCCGCGACTTTTCGATCGAGAACCATTTCCATATTCCCTGTTCCTTTAAATTCCTGGAAAATGAGTTCATCCATCCGGCTGCCTGTCTCAATTAGAGCCGAAGCGATGATAGTGAGGCTTCCACCTTCTTCCAGCTTACGAGCCGCTGCGAAGAGTTGACGTGGTTTTTCAAGGGCCCGGATGTCGAGTCCACCGCTCATTGTGCGGCCACCGCCACGTTTGCTGGAGTTATGTGCGCGGGCTAGACGCGTAATGGAATCGAGGAGAACCACAACGTCCTTACCGGTTTCGGTCAGTCGTTTGGCTCGTTCGATAGCGATATTGGAGATTCGTAAATGACTATCGAGGTTTTCATCGTTAGAAGATGCCCAGACTTCTGCGGGAACACTGCGACGCATATCTGTCACTTCTTCTGGTCGTTCATCAACCAAAAGCATCATAACGTGGCATTCAGGATGATTCTCGATAACACCGATTGCGATGTCTCTTAAAAGAGTTGTTTTTCCTGTGCGTGGTGGGGCGACGATGAGTCCGCGTTGACCTTTCCCTACCGGACAAAACAGATCCATTGCCCGGACTGTCATACGATTGTCTTTTGTCTCCAGCTTTAATTGTTCTTCCGGGGTGATGGTTGTCAGCTGTGTAAATTCGGGAACATTGCGACGGTCTTCGAGGCTCATTCCGTCAACGGTTTCGATGAAGCGAACCTTAGGATTGGGAAATCGATTGTCGGGAACGGCAGAGGCGACAATATGACTGCCTGGCCTCAACTTGAACCGCCGAATCATCTCACGAGGGATAAACGGATCGGAGTTGCGGGTCCTCCCATTGTTCTTCGGGTCGAGAAGCTGACCAGCTTTGTTCTGGGTGATTTCGAGGATTCCTTCGACAGTGATTTTATTGTCGGCGGAATTGTTTTCGGTATTTTCCTTTTCCATTTAGTTGTAAATAAAGTAACGATAAAACTGATTGGGTGAGTGGAAACTCGCCCGAACAGAATGAGGGAGACATCTGATCCCACATTATGGACATTCTTTCGATTGCCACACAGTTGTGGATTTTTAAAACAAATGACTTAAAACTGCCTCCAAGACTTGACCCGTATGAAGTTAAGGCCCATGAAGTTCACCCCGTTACCCTCGTAAATTGAAACAAAGGAATAGATGACGAACAAAAATATCACCTCAGTCGCTCGGGAAGGTCGCAAGATTCTGCCTCCACCCGAATTTAAGAGCCAAGCTGAAATTGGCAGTTTTGCGGCCTACCGTAGGCTTTATGACGAGTCTGTCAATGCTCCTGAACAATTCTGGGCAAAACAAGCGAAAGAATTACTGCTTTGGCGTAAACCTTGGAAGAAAGTCCTCCAATGGAAGGCTCCATTTGCCAAATGGTTTGTGGGTGGAAAATTAAATTTGGCAGAAAATTGCCTGGATCGTCATCTCGGAACAGCACGTGAAAACAAGGCGGCTCTTATTTTTGAGGGTGAACCTGGGGATATTCGTACGCTGACTTACAAACAGCTTCATCAAGAGGTCTGCAAATTTTCAAATGCGCTGGAGGGTCTTGGTGTCCAAAAAGGAGAT
>CAXMUM010000076.1:8368-8777 GCA_964196585.1 uncultured Opitutaceae bacterium | reverse complement strand
GCATACCGCTCCGATATTGTTGAAGAAGCCGGCATTGACGTAAGCCAAATCGAAACATGGGAAGATTATTTTCGCACGATGAAGCCTTTAATGGCAGATAAGGACGGAGATGGCAGACCAGATCGTTATTTACTCAATGTCTGGGATACCACAGGTTTCACTATTCCACTCATACAACAAGCCGGTGGTCGACTCTTTGATGAAAAAGGCAAAGTAACGATGGCTTCCGACATTAATAGCAAAACGCTCGCAACCATCGTCACCTGGGTGTCCGGTCCAAACCGCGTCGGAATGGAGATGAACAGCAGCACTGCCTCCGATTACCAAATTATGCTGAGTGGGGCCATCGTCGGTTTCTTTATGCCCGATTGGCTCATTGGGAACCTTCAACAAAAAGTTCCTCAACTAG
>CAXMUM010000076.1:0-8358 GCA_964196585.1 uncultured Opitutaceae bacterium | reverse complement strand
AAAGTTAAAGGTGATACCTTTGCCAGCCTGGAAACCCGGAGGGCGACGGACAACAGTAATGGGAGGCAGTGGCCTCGGTTTTCCCAAGGCCTCTCCACACTTCGAAAGTGCCTGGAAACTGGGCAAAGGCCTATACCTTTCTGAAGAAATAGCCATCCATCTCTTTGAAACAGCCTCCATCATCACTCCCGTTAAGCGCTTCTGGGACAATCCTATTTATGATCGTCCCGATCCTTTTTTCTCCTGGCAACCCATTGGGCGAATGCTGATAGAGCAAGCACCCGACGTTCCCACGCGGACTTCATCTCCCTATCTTGAATTGGCGACCAAGCACCTCGTGAACGCTGCAGGAAATCTCAAACGATACGCGATAAGACATAACAAATTCACCGTAGAGGAACTCCTACCTGAAGCAAAACGCCAATTGGAAATAGCACAGGGGCATGTCGAAAGACAAATGAGCCGGAATATCTTTTTAGAAACCACCCCATGAAGCGTTTTCGCACAACTCCTCTCTGGGCTCCATGGTTTTTCATGGGACCGTTCCTTTTTGTTTTTTTAACCTTCACCACTTATCCTCTGTTTCAGTCCATGTTTCTTGCCGCTCATCAAACGTTCGGCCCCGAACACAGTGCTTTTGTTGGATGGGATAATTTCCGCTTTCTGCTATTGGATCCACGCTTCTGGAAGGCCTTCAAAAACACCCTTTACTTCGTTTCAGGCTCCATCTGCATCCAACTCCCACTGGCTCTGGCACTAGCCATGCTACTGAATAGACCCAACCTCAAAGGACGGGCCCTTTTCAGGCTTATCTTCTTTGCGCCATCACTCATTGGCATGGTCTTTGTCGCCATGATTTTTCGACTGATGTTTGAGAAAAGAACAGGACTTGTAAATGTCCTCTTACATTCTATTTTTCCTGCCTTCAACCTGGAATTCCCATGGCTTGACACATACCTCATGCCAGCCCTTATCTTGGCAGCTCTCTGGATGCATGCGGGTTTCTATATGGTCTTCTTTTTGGCAGCTCTGCAAAATGTATCCCAAGAGCAAATCGATGCGGCTTCCATTGATGGAGCCGGGCCCTGGCAACGCTTTCGTCATGTCACCCTCCCTGCCATCGCTCCAGTTGCCAGCTTCATCTGTCTCCTGTCTATCATTGGGAGCTTTCAACTCTTTGAGCTCCCCTATATCCTGCTCAATAATACAGGAGGACCACAAGATCGGGCATTGACCATCGTCATGTATCTTTATGAGACCGGATTTGAAATAGGAGATTTAGGCTATGCCAGCGCCATCGGATGGGTCTTGGCCCTGGTTCTGGTCGGACTCGCCACTATTCAACGAACTCTCAGTAAAAAAGAAGAACAATGAACTCCACAAAGCAGCTTCAGATGAATCAACGGACAGCCGCTCAGATTTGGCTGACAATCATTTACTTCTTCCTTATCCTTTTTTCCGTCATCACCCTCATTCCTTTTGTTTGGATGTTTTCGGCAGCCCTAAAAGATAATGTCGACTTTTTCTCCTCACTTTTCCTGCCCACTGGAGATGGTTTTCTGGGAATCGCCTGGGACAGGCTAACCCTCAAGCACTTTTATAATCTCTTTACGGAGATCGGTATCGGCCAAGCCGTTCTAAATTCTATCTTCCTCGCCTCCTCTACCAGTGTCCTGGCTACCATCTGCTCTGCCATGGGCGGGTATGCGCTTAGCAAATACCAATTTCGTGGGAGAGCATTCATTACCACTATGGTTCTTTCCGCCTTGATTATCCCCGGGCCTCTCCTTTTGGCCCCTGGATATCAGCTCCTCTACAACCTGGGCCTACTCAACAGCTACGCCGGATTGATTTTACCACATTTGGCACCCGCATTTGGCGTTTTCCTCTTCCGGCAAGCCATGCTCAATTCTGTGCCCAACGAATTACTCGAATCTGCACGCATGGATGGAGCAGGAGAAATTCGCATCTTTTTCACCATGGTCATCCCCATCATTCGACCGATGATCGGCGCTTACCTCATCATCACCTTCCTCGCATCCTGGAATAACTTCATCGCCCCTCAGATCATTCTGCAATCACCTGAAAAATTCCCTTTGGCTGTCGCAATCAACAACCTAAAAGGAGTCTACACTGAAGACTACGGGATGTTGATGGCTGGAACTGTCATTTCTGTAGCCCCCATGCTCATCTTGTTTCTCCTTATGCAAAAGGAGTTTATTTCCGGGCTTACATCGGGAGCTGTTAAGGGATAAAATGAAACCTTGTCTTGAGAGACATTTCCTGAAGTAAATCGAATATGCCAGCTACCGTCTTCACTATCGCCAATCAGAAAGGTGGCGTCGGAAAAACGACTACCGCCGTCAATCTGTCTGCTGTTCTGGCAGAGCAAAAGATTCCAACACTTCTTATCGACCTGGATCCTCAAGCTAATGCTACCAGCGGCCTTGGGATGGAAAAAGAAGAAGGAGGAAGCCTCTATGGGCCTCTCATGGGAGAAGGACAGGCTCTTGATAAGATCAAAAAAACCCCTTTCAAAAACCTGTCTATCATTACATCCGAAATTGATCTCGCTGCAGCTGAGATAGAGTTGGCTCAAAAGCCTGATTACTTGCTTCAGCTTCGTCAAATCCTTCAACCTGTTATCGAATCCGACAAGTATCGAGCGATCATACTCGATTGCCCTCCTGCTCTTGGGCTACTTTCGATGAACAGTCTGGTATCCGCAGACTTTCTATTGATCGCACTTCAGTGCGAATACCTGGCCCTTGAAGGATTGGGAGAAATCCTAAGAGTCGTGGAACGACTTCATGAAGCTAATCTAAATGAGAGACTCGAAGTAGGAGGTATAATGATGACCATGTTCGACACTCGAACCAAACTTTCACGCCAAGTCGTCGAAGAAGTAAAAGCTCACCTTCCTGATAAGATTTTTGATACTGTAATCCCCCGCACGGTTCGCTTAAGCGAAGCCCCCAGCTTTGGACAAACCATTTTTCAGTATGACAAGCTAAACCCAGGTGCAACAGCCTATCGAAACCTCTCCAAAGAGTTAATTGCTCGTTTTAATCTCACTGATAGCTGATAGGGATTTTTCAAATTCTTAGTAAAAAAGCGGCACCCCAAAAACAGGTTGCCGTTTTTCATTAAATCGTATTGATCCAACCTATTGCCGAGCGCCCGCAATCCCATCCAACCGGAGCAACGCATGAGGACTGTCTCCGACCAATTCCAAGCGGTCGATCATATCCAGAGCAGACTTCTCTTCCTCCACCTGCTCTTGCAGAAACCAACTTAAGAAATGACGTGTTTCATAATCCGATTCCTTCTCAGCCTGTGCATATAGCTTGTGGATTAACTTTGTTATCTTCTGTTCCTGAGCCAAAGCATGCTTAAATGCTTCCACAACAGATTTATATTTGGCTTTTGGCTTGGATAAGGCACCCAGGACAACTGCTCCTCCTCGATCATTAAGATATCTAAAAAACTTCATGGCATGTTCCTGCTCTTCCGAACTCTGCTTTTTCATCCAAGAAGCAAAACCAGAATAAGGGGTTGTTTCAAACCAGGCAGCAATTGCCAAATAATCGTAATGAGACTGAAGCTCGTGGTTAATCTGTTCGTTAATCGTCTTTTCTATAGAACTACTAATTTTCATAACTGAATCCGGTTAAATCTTCCTATTTACGTCTTAATCCTAAGAGGAAATAATACTCTACTCATCTCGGCAAGAGCATTTAAAACTTCGTCGACTCCCCTCTTAAGGTCATTTCTATAGGAGAGAGGGGTCAATACGAAAATGGCACACATTTTCCATTTGACAGACACCCAGCTCCAGAGGATTTTTCCTGCCTCTTTAGTATGGTGGCTATAGCTCAGTTGGTTAGAGCACCTGATTGTGATTCAGGGGGTCGCCGGTTCAAATCCGGTTAGCCACCCCACTCCTTTGACAACCCCTCAAGAAGAGAGACAAAGATACAGCATCCGAAACGGGATATTCTCCCTCCGAATGCTCTTAGTATCGTTGAACCCTTATCGCCGAGACAGTCGTGGTAAGGCCAACGAGCCCCATCACCAAACCTGATAATGTTGTTTTATATTTATTCATCACTGTTATCCGTTTTAACCAACTAAAATACGTACTGAGCCTGAACAAAAAGCTCATCTACATCGTTCCCAATCTTACCGTCCTTGTTTTCGTTCATGCGGTAAGAGACCTGAAATTTAATATCATGTTTTTTGATGAAGTAATTGATCCCAACTGAAATCCGATCCCAGCTATCAGCATAAGCATCTGCATCTTGAGATTCATATCCAGCAACCAACTCGATTTTCTCGTCGACAATGCTTGACCTTTACTAAATTTTCGCGAATTATTTTCGATAGTAGGCGCAGGGAAGTATCCGAGTATTTCACTGTGACTATGTTCATTTTACTTTCCAATTCAGAACAATTTGCCTGGCCGGCTGAGGGATGCAAAGATGGTGTTTCCCCCCCTCCCAAAAATCCATCGTATTTCGCGGCGCGGTCAGGCTCTTCTGTATTTAAGGAGAATAAGTAAGCTGGGGTGAGAGAATTATTTCCCTTTTAATAAATTACAGGTAAGCCACATGGCAAAGCTATGGGCTCTAGAGCCAGTAAGATTGTATTTGAAGTAATCCCAGCTCATGGTGGATGATATCTCTGCTTAGGTGAATTTTAGAAAATTCAAATTTTAGGACTACTCCTATACGATAACTCTCGAATTTTTCTCGAATCCCCTCTGAGCACCTACTATCAAGTCTCATTTCCTATGGAATATACACCTCCGCCTGATCTGCTCTCAAACAAGGACCTTTCCAACAAAGATTTCTCCAAAATCGACCAGGCCTTACTCCTTTCCTTCACTTGGATGCATTTCTCCCGTATGGTCGATGATCGGATCCATGCACTCTTTCGGCAGGGGTTAGTTAAAGGGACAGCCGCTGGAGGACAGGGGAATGAAGGCTTAGCGGTCCCAATTGCCCTTCTTCTAAACAAAGAGAAAGACGTTGTTTCCTGGACTCATCGAGGATTGGGAGGTCACCTCATCTGGAGTGGACACCTAGGCAAGCATTTATCACAGTATCTTGCCAACAGCGAAAGCCCAACCAAAGCCCGAGAGGGAAATGTCCACCATGGCGATCCCGCTAATCGAAGTTATCCGATGCTAAGCCATTTGGGCGCGATGTGTTCCAATGTTGTCGGAGGTGTAGATTCTCAAAGGCGTAACGGCATCGATGCAATTGGAGTTACCTTTATAGGCGATGGCTCTAGCAGTACTGGAGATATTCACGAGAGTATGAATATTGCCAGCGTTTTTAGTATTCCGACGATCTTCATTATCGAAAATAATCACTACGCTTATTCAACGCCAACATCAGAACAGTATGCCTGCGACAAACTCGTCCAACGAGCCTCTAGCTACGGAATGGAAGGGATTTCCCTTGATACCTCTGATACTGAAGAAACTCTGAAAACTCTCTCAAATGCCTTCGATAAAGTCAGAGAGACAGGAAAACCACTTCTCATTGAGGCCCAAACTCTTCGTTTAAGAGGACATACGGCCTCAGATACTTGCGATTATCTGCCCAAAGGTCAAAATGAGAAATGGGCTGAAAGAGACGCGCTGTTTAAACTGCGAAATAGACTTCTCAAGGATGGGTTCGAGAAGGATATTCTCCAAATCGAAAAAGAACTGACGATTTTTTTGGAGAAAGTTCTCAATGAAGCCATTTCCCACCCACCCCCTCTTTCATCAATAGAAGATCTAACCAAGGACATTTTTTCTAGCTCCTGCAAAGAAACCAACTGGCTCGCAGATAACACTACTCAAACACTCACCCTAGCCCAGGCTATTCAAAAAGCACATCAGAAGATACTCTCCGAGTCCCCAGAGTCCATCTTGATGGGCCAAGATATAGCTGGTTACGGAGGCCCCTTTAAAACAACCAAGGAGCTTTTTAACGAATTTGGTCGCGAGAGGGTCATCAACACGCCTTTAGCCGAATCTGCTACAGTTGGCTACGCGACCGGACTTGCTCTCAACGGTCATCGACCAATCATCGAATTTCAATTTGCTGATTTTGCAACGGACGCAACTACACAAATTCTACTCAACGCAGCGACTTATCATTTCAGATCTGGCGCCAATGTTCCTCTTGTCTTGCGATTCCCCTGCGGTGGCGGGCTTACCTTTGGATCTTTTCATTCCCAAGATTTGGAAAGCATTTACCTGCATGCTCCAGGGCTTAAAGTTCTCTACCCTAGCACACCGCAAGATGCTTACAACGCACTTTTGGCAGCGTATGAAGATGACAACCCGGTTCTACTCTTTGAGCACAAAGCTCTTTACCGTTCGAAAGGTTCCGTTTCATTCGATCCAGATTATAAATCCGTATGGAAACCACGACATGTAACCTCCGGAAAAGATGGAACTATCGTTACATATGGAGAAATGACTCTCTACGCTCAAAGAGCTCTTGCCTATCTCGAAGATGAATATGAATACACATTTGATCTTTTTGATCTTAGGGCACTGTCACCAATAGATCTTACCTGTATCAAAGAATCCCTGTCACGAACTCACCGTTTAGCAGTGATTCATGAAGCCCGCCGCACTGCTGGTTTTGGAGCCGAGATCGTCAGTCAACTCGTTGAGGAACTCTTCTTCGATCTGGAAAGCCCTCCCCTCAGAATTGCTTCCCTGGATACTCCGGTACCATTTGCACCGGAACTTGAAGCGATCTACCGCCCTTCTCAAGACTCTATCATCGAGAGCCTTATTAGTTGGATGGAATAAAAATCCAAATTCTCTCATTGTTCTCCTCTTATGAAACCTCCAATTCAAGAATCTGTCTGGGCGAATATTAAACTGTTTGCCATGGACGTGGACGGCATTTTAACCGACGGAACAGTTCGTATTTCCTCTAATGGGACTGAGTCCAAAGTCTTTTCAATCCTCGATGGATTAGGCCTTGTCCGCTTAGGAAAAGCAGGATTCCAAACTGCTTGGATATCTGGACGAGCCTCAGATGCGACAACCCACAGAGCCTCTGAATTAAAAATACCTCATCTCATTCAGGGAAGAACTGACAAACTTCAAGCTCTTGGCGAACTTGCATCAGAACTAAAACTCTCCCAGAATGAAATTTGTTATATGGGTGACGATGATATAGATATAGATGCCATGAAATGGGCAGCCATCGGAATCACTGTTCCAGATGCAATGCCTACAACCCTTGAAGGCGCTGATTACATTACAACACGGAATGCAGGGGAAGGTGCAGTGAGGGAAATTTGCGAACATCTACTCAACGCGAGCAACAAAACATAACTCGTATCCAAAGCAGCCGAAATCAAATGCTCTTTCCCCGAAATACATTTCTTTTTGTTACCATGCTTTCATTGAGCTTGGTGGGAATAGCTCAAAGGATTCCCAATGCTCCCATCGAGAACTTCCGCCTTCCGATGTTCAATCAGGACGGGTTCAAGGCTTGGGAGATACAAGGAGCTCAGGGGCTTCTCGTGGACGATACAAACATAGAACTTGTCAAAATACGCCTCCAGGTTTTCTCTGATACAGCCGCCAAAGTCATTGAAACTGAGATTACCAGCCCAAGTGCGACAATGGTAATCAACGAAAATCGAGTTTATGGTACAAACACTATTCGTATCAAAAATAAAAACTACCTCATTACGGGTCAAAATTGGCAATGGAACGGCGATCAGAAAACTGTCGTCATTCAGGAGGACGTCCTTGTAACATTCTTTCAAAATATCGGCGATCTCCTGCAATGATACAGAGTAAACTCATAAAAACCCTTCTTCTCTCTGCCCTCTCTCTTTTGGGCTTATCCCCTCTTCTGGCAGATATTGATACACCCATTTCCTCTCAGACCATCATCAGTAGTGATCGGCTTGAAATGAACAATAGCGGCCAAAACGCTTCGTTCAACTTCACTGGCAACATAAGGCTCACCGGAACAAATCTGATAGTCACCTGCGACGTACTCCATGTTCAAACTGAACGAAATGAAGATACCAAAAGTTCTACAGAAAAACTGGGTAATATCAGCTCTATCATTGCTACCGGAAATGTTTCTATTTCTCAAAGAGGCCGTAAAGCAATGGCAGGAAGAGCAGAAGTCTATCCCAATGAGGATAAAATAATTCTCACCGATAATCCCAAGGTGATAGACAATCAAGGCAATGTCGCAACTGGGTGGAAAATGACACTGTTGCGGGGAGTAGGAAAAGTTCTTATCGAAAGCGATCCAAACAACCGAAACCGAGTAAGATTATCCTCATCATCTCTGCCGGATTTGGGCTTCTCTGAAG
>CAXMUM010000075.1:0-8972 GCA_964196585.1 uncultured Opitutaceae bacterium | reverse complement strand
TATCGGTCTTAGCCCACCAGGGGTCATTTTCTTTCAGATCGGCTAAGTAGGGTTGAATAGCGCGGCGATCAAGGCCTTCAATTATTTCACTTCTTTCGCTAGGGCTGAGTGAATCTTTTAGCCAGTCGTAGGCGATGCCCACAACTTTTGCCATTGATCCCGTCCGTAGGTGAACGGTCGGCTTGCCTTCTTTATAGGCAGCAATATCGCACCAGGCAGGAAATGCATCCGTATCGAACATTAACTTAAGCTGAGATAATGCGTTGTCCCTGTATCGTTCATCATGGGTCAGATGAAAGGCGAGTGCATGACGTGCGAGGCGCTTTTCCAGAGCATTGGTGATGGTCCAATCGAGGTTTTTCATCTCGATCTGGTCAACCAGTCGATCAGGTAGAGCTGTTGCCGTGGTGATTAGGTCGTCGGTTAGTTCCTTATCAGCTTGTTTTATGAGCCCTTCCCAAAGGCTTTTGGCATGGCCGGATTTGATGCCTTCGCGAATTTGATTGAGGCGTTCTTCTGCGTGATAGGAACCGGATGAGAGAAATAGGATAGGGTGCATGGGGTAATTTTTTAAAGAAGGTAGGGATTCAATGAGCAATGTGATTGCGCTTCGAGAAAAATCTCCTTTGGGTGACATTTTAATTAGTTCCTAACCTCAACAATTGATACCCCTTGAAAAAACGAAGCTGTTCATCTGCCTTGTTTACTTTTTTAGCGCTGTTGGTTCTTTTGCCAAGCGTCTCCCATGCTGAGAAGTTAATCACTTTTGACGAAGTGTCCTTTCCGGGGCTACCTGTTTTCGCCGAGAAAATGCAATTGGGCCAGATAGGAGGGGCTGTTTTGGCCTTCGGAGGTGTGGATTCCGATGCTATTTTTCTTTTAAGTGAAGGTGCCAAGGAGTGGACGAAGTTGGAGGCTAGTTTGGGGCTCTATGGAGCTTCAGTTATTTCGTCGGAAGAGGTGCTCTATGTGATTGGTGGCCGAACGGCAGATGGATTGTCTGATTTTGTTTTTTCGCTAAAACTGGAAAACGGCCAATTGGTGAGAGAGGAAATTATCGATCTTCCAGTTTCGTTGAATCAACTCACGGCTGCTCTCGATGAGAGCAATTTGTATGTGGCGGGATATACTGTTGAGGAAGGATCTCAGAAAAGATTGATTCAACTGGATTTGGACAATGTTTCTGAAGGTTGGAAGGAATTGGATGTTTGGCCTGGTTCGACACGAGGGAGTCTGGTGGTGGCCTATCAGGATAGGGGCCTTTATATTGGGGAGGCCGATTCTGATGGAATTTCTATGTCTCTTTATCGATATGACGATGAGTGGAATCTTCGTGAGTCTTTGCCGACTACTTTCTATAATGGTGGCGTTTCTTTATCTCTAGGACCTTCTCATATTCTATTTGGTGGGATCGATGCAACTGGAGCCAATAAGAACAGACTCGTCTTGTGGACTTATCATACAGTAACGAACACCTGGTCTGAAATTGGCGGATTGGAACGGTCAGATGGGATTGGCGCGGTAATACCTTGGTTTATCAAGAAGAAGGCTCCTGAAATTGATCTCAGTGGTCTTGTTATGATGGGTGGCGCAGAAGAATTGACTGGAAGTTCTTCAATCGTCTTGGCCGAGATAAAGGTGAAGAGAGGGCTCTTTACTTGGCTAGATTATACAGTAGTGATTGTTTACTTGGTTGGGATGATTCTCATCGGACTTTACTTCTCCAGAAGGGAAACGGGGACAGAAGATTTTTTCGTGGGTGGCCGAAAAATGCCGTGGTGGGCAGTGGGCTTTAGTCTGTATGCCACAGGTACGAGCGCGATTAGTTTCATGGCAATTCCAGCGATTTCGTTTGGGACAAATTGGATCGTTCTGAGTCAGAATGTTTTTAGTCTGTTTGCGACAGTGTTCGTGGCTCTTTATTTAGTGCCGTTGATCCGGCGTTTGAATATTACCTCAACCTTTGAATACCTGGAATCCCGATTCCATCCATCTGTTAGAATGGTTGGAAGTCTTCAGTGTCTGATCTATCAGGTTTGTGGACGGATGAGTATCGTGCTCTTTTTGCCGGCTTTGGCTCTTTCATCTGTGACTGGGATAGATGTGGTGACCAGTATTTTGGTGATGGGAATTATCGCAACGGTCTATACCGTTTTGGGTGGGATCAAAGCGGTTATCTGGACAGATGTTGTTCAAGTAATTGTTTTGCTAGGTGGTGCCGTCTTTTGTTTGTTCGTTATCATAAAAGGAATAGATGGTGGGCTTTCAGAATTTTTCAGGATTGCGGCCGCGGATGACAAAACCCGGATGTTTGACTGGAGTTGGAATTATACGATTCCGACAGCTTGGACATTTCTGCTTTTGGTGGTTCTAAATGTGACGGAACTTCCGAGGGACCAGGTCATGGTGCAGCGAATTCTTTCAACTAAAGGTGACAAAGAGGCGGGTAAATCTGTATTCACCCTCGCTTTAATTGTCATACCAGGTAGCGTCCTTTTCTTTGGATTGGGAACTGCGCTGTATGCTTTTTACAAATCGCATCCAGATAGATTGAGTCCGTTATTATCAGGAGTTGATTCGACGTTGCCGTATTTTGTGGCTGCTGAATTGCCGATTGGTATCACAGGTTTGATCATTGCCGCATTGTTTGCGGCTTCCATGTCTTCTCTGGATAGTAGTATGAATAGTGTTGCGACTGTCATTACTATCGATTTCTACAAACGTTTTAAGAAAAATGTAACGGACCAAGCCAGCTTACGGCTGGCCAAATGGATTACGGTTTTTGCGGGTATTTTTGGCACGGTTTTTGCGCTCATTATAAGCCGATATTCTTTCCCGTATCTTTTCGAAGCATTCGCTGGCGCTGCGGGACTTTTGGGTGGCGGAATGGGAGGTGTTTATTCGTTGGGTCTTTTCACCAGACGCGCTAATTGGCAAGGAGCCATGATTGGAATGGGCACAAGTGTAATTGCTACTTGGGCCGTCCAGCATTACACGGATATGACTCCATTCTTATTTGTCGGAGTAGCCATCGTCAGTTGTGTGGTAGTCGGATATCTATCCAGTTTGTGTTTCCCTAAACCTCCTCAATCCCTGAAGGGATTGACGCTCTTTAATGTAAAGTGATTCGTGAATGCCGTTAGTTGCTGGCCACTGATGATTGTATGAGTTAGCCGTGAGTAAACCGACTTATTGGAGCCAATAAGTCGGGAGCTTGTGCTAATTCTAAGAGCAATGTGATTGCTCTTAGGGAAAAGACTTACTTAGGTTGCCAATTCCGATTATCTTTTTCCTCCAATCCCATATCCCTTAAAAATGCGAAAACGCTCCATTTCATCGCTTCTTATTTTACTTTTGTGCCTGGTTTTTTCAGGGTTGTCACAAGCAAAAAACATAACTTCTGTCGGTGAGATTAACTATCCAGATCTGCCGATTTCTGCTGAGGGGCTTAACCTAGGGCAGGTTGGTGGAGATGCCCTGGTTTTCGGAGGTTTTGAAATTATTGATGGGGAAGAAAAATGGAATAGGGATGCCTATCTTCTCGAAGATGGGGGGACGGAATGGGAAAAGGTGAATCTCGATCTTGTTCTGGCGGATGCTTCATTTGCCTCTGATGAAAAGAATCTTTATGCTGTAGGTGGTGTAACTCCAGAGGGTCTTTCTCAAGCGGTTTTCTCTTTAACATTGGATGGTGCTGATCTCAAAAAGAACAGACTATCAGATCTCCCTGTTTCCCTAGAAAATCTTTCTGCCACAATTAACGAGACGACTCTTTATGTGGCTGGTTATGCAAGTGAGACAGCTGAGAAGAAGTTGATGAGTCTCGATCTCCAAGATGCGGATGGTGAGTGGGTAGATATGGAAATCTGGCCGGGAGAGGGGCAAGGATCACCTCTAGTTGCCCACCAGCAGAGTTCGTTATTCTTGGCAGAAACGATTAATTCGGATGTGGGTGGAGAGAAAACGGTATTATACAGTTTAAAAGATGGCGAGAGTGAATGGAGTCTATGTGAGGAATCCCCATCCATTTTAGGTGAAGGGTCAGCTTTACCGATCCGGCAGTCATTTATTATCTTTAGTGGGGTTGGTGTTGATCGTAAATCGGTTGAATTGTTATCGTACAATACCATTACAGATAGGTGGGTTACGGTTGGAAAAATTGAATTAGATCAAGGATTACTTTCGATTGCTCCGTGGTATGTTGAGAAATCACCACCTGAGAATGATCTCAGTGGAGTCGTTTTTATTCAATCAAGCAGTGATGAGATGACTGGTTCGGCTGTTACGATGGCTGAGCTAGTCGTGGCTAAGGGGATGTTCACTTGGTTGGATTATGCCATGGTTGTTGTTTACTTGGTGGGCATGATTTTGATTGGGGTTTATTTCTCCAGAAGAGAAAAGGGAACCGAAGACTTTTTTGTAGGAGGACGGAAAATGCCTTGGTGGGCAGTAGGGTTCAGTCTTTATGCAACAGGAACGAGTGCGATCAGTTTTATGGCTCTTCCGGCGATTTCGTTTCGAGAAAATCTGGTTTATCTGAGTGGGCCTTTGTTTGGGCTGGTTGGCACAGTGATTGTAGCCATCTATTTGGTCCCGTTGATTCGCCGTTTGAATGTGACGTCGACCTACGAATATCTTGAATCGAGATTTCACCCTTCGACCCGAGTGCTTGGCAGTGTGATTAGTATTGCCTTTCAGATTGGCGGCCGGATGAGCGTTGTTCTCCTGCTTCCAGCGTTAGCTCTATCTGCTGTAACTGGATTTGATGTAGCAAGTAGTATCATCGTGATGGGAATCATCGCGACGGTTTATACGGTGTTGGGAGGAATCAAAGCGGTCATTTGGACGGATGTTGTTCAGGTTGTTGTTTTGCTTGGAGGGGCTCTCTTATGTTTAGTAATCATTTTGACTCATATTGATGGCGGTGTGGTCGGAGCGTGGAAAATCGCGGCAGCTAATAACAAGATTGAAATGTTTGATTGGCGTTGGGAATTTGCTGCGCCGACAGCGTGGGTCTTTCTACTCTTAGCGATTGTTGATATAACGTTCATCCCGAGGGATCAGGTGATGATGCAGAGGATCCTTTCGACCAAAGACGCGAAAGCGGCGGGTCGGTCTGTTATCATGATGGCATTGATTGTTATTCCGGGTAGTTTATTGTTTTTCGGTTTAGGAACGGCGTTGTTTGTCTTTTATAAGACCAATCCTGCTGAATTGAGCCCTCTCTTGATTAACAACGATTCAACGGTGCCGTTTTTTATCGCATCACAATTGCCAATTGGAATCACCGGATTGATCATTGCAGCGTTATTCGCAGCTTCGATGTCTACGCTCGATAGTAGCATGAATAGTGTCGCGACATTGGTTACTGTAGACTTTTACAAGCGGTTCAAAAAAGGCGTAACGGACGAGAGTTGCCTGCGTTTAGCCAAATGGATTACGATCCTAGTTGGTGTCTTTGGGACGGGCGTTGCGCTTTATATGAGTCAATTTGATCTGATGTCTCTGTATGTCACTTTTATGGGTTTGATGGGGTTGATTGGTGGAGGCGTAGGTGGGGTTTACATGTTGGGAATGTTTTCCCGTAGGGCCAATTGGCAGGGAGTCTGGATTGGAGCGATTTTCAGTTTTGTTTTCACACTGATGATCAGGCAGTTCACTGACGTGCATGCATTGATGTTCCTCCCGATTGCAGTGGTAAGCTGTTTGATTGTTGGCTACCTTTGTAGCTATTTCTTTCCGGCGCCTAGCGGTTCTCTGAAAGGATTGACGGTTTTTGGAGATCCTAAGTAAGGCCTCAGTTTTTTATCATAGTGGGAAGATACTCTTCTTTGATTTTTGCAATAAATACGTAATGAAAAAATATAAGACAGTGATCGTCGGTACCGGAGGTATCGCAGAGAGTCATGTAAACGCGGTTAGAGCATTGCCTGATCGGTTCGACCTTGTAGCCGTAGCAGATGTGGATGCCGAGAAGGTCGTGGCGTACAGTAAGAAATTTAATATTCCTCGTAGTTATACCGACTATGAAGAGATGCTGGCGGCGGAAAAGCCGGATCTTGTGCAAATCGCGGTCCCTCCATTACTTCACGTTAAGTTCAGTATCCTAGCAATGGAAGCCGGGGCTTGGGTCTATTGTGAAAAGCCGCTTTGTGCTTCTTTGGCAGAGCTAGACAGAATAGAAGAAGCGGAGAAAAGAACCGGAAAATTCTGTGCTTCTGTTTTTCAAATGCGATTTGCACCTTCTAGTACACATGTGAAAAGGATGATTGAAGAGGGGCGTTTAGGTAAGCCAATGATTGGTATTGCGCATACTTTATGGTACCGTGACCTGGACTACTATGGGGTGTCATGGAGAGGTACTTGGAAGTCTGATTTTGGAGGACCTACGATGATTTTGGGTATCCATACGATGGATCATATGCTAAACCTTATGGGAGAATGGGAAGAAGTCCGTGCTATCACCGCGACTTTAGATCGTCCGATAGAAGTAGAAGATGTGTCCATGGTGCATGTTCGATTTAAGAACGGGGCGCTGGTTTCCATGATTAACAGTGCTTTGAGTCCGAGACAGGAAACTTATATCCGCCTAGACTTTCAGAAGGCGACAGTGGAACTGAAACATTTGTATGTGTATCAGAACGAAAATTGGAGTTTCTCTGTTACAGATGAAGAAAAAGATTCTGGATTGCTGGAAGAGCTCACTTCGTTACCTGAGGATGCTCCTTCGAGTCATGTTAGCCAGATAAAGGCAATGGTCGAGGAAATGGACCGAAATGAACGACCCTCAACCAGTGGAAATGGTGTTCGGGATACGGTCGAATTCCTAACCGCAATTTACAAATCTGGGTTCACTGGTGAGCCGGTAAAAAAAGGAACAATCGGGAAAGAGGATCCCTTTTACTCCGATCTCAGTGGTAGATCTATGGAAGCTCAAAGTGATTAATAAACAGTTTGTAATGATGGTTTATCATGTCTGATTTAAAGAAAAGATTAACTCTGGTTCATACAGAAGGACGCTCGGTTGAGGTTGAGGCGGCGGGAGTCCAATTATTTAGTTATGTGTATAATCCAGTGGAGATTCCGATAGAGGAATCTCCCAAGCCGTATTTTCACCCACTGAAAACCTTGCAAGGAAATGTGATGACGAATCTTCGCGCCAATGACCATCCCTGGCATCATGCATTGGCCATGACCGTTACCTTACTGGATGGCTTCAATTTTTGGGGTGGTCCAACATACGCAGATGGTAAAGGTTACCTTTGGGCGGAAAATCATGGTCGTCAGAAGCATCTGGAGTGGAAGGTTCTTTCGACAAGTGATGACGGTACTTTGCAGATGGAGGAGTCTTTACTTTGGGAAACACTTAAAGGAGAAGGATTGCTTTCAGAGACACGTCACATCGGTATCCCTGAAATATCAGTGAAGGAGGGTTATTGGATTTTGGATTTTGCGACAGAATTGGAAAATATTTCAGGACGCGATTTGACTTTCGGTAATTACCATTCCTCAGAAGGACTAAAGGGGTCTCACTATACCGGGCTCTTGTTTCGGATGGCACGTGAGTTTGTATATGAATGCGGTGACCCTGAAATCAAACTGCTGGCGACCAATGGTCTTGATGGAGAAGATGCTGTTCATGGAGCTTCCTCTCCATGGCTGGCAATGGTGGGGCGGCACGATGAGACTTTGGATCGAAGTACTGTACTCTTCTTGGATCGTCCGGAAAATGAAACTTATCCGTCGCATTGGTTTGTTCGAAGAGAACTGCCCTGTGTAGCCTATACCTTCCAATACGATAAGGATCGTATACTGAAGGAGGGTGAAACACTCAACTTAAGTTATCGTATGGTAATTGCCAATGGCGCTTGGAGTCGGGAAAAAATTGAAGCGTTTGTCGCCTCTCAATAAAGCTCGGCTTCGTCTTCCGGTTCCCAGCCGATTTCTTCCTTGAGACGGCTTATGTCAATGAGTCGCTCCCGTGGCTTGTCTGGATTTTTCCAGGGGATGTGACTGTAGTAGCGTTCAATTACCTCTTCAATCGAGAGGTGTGCCCGTTGACGTTTAGAGGAAGGAAGATAAAGACGGAATCCCGGGAAAGTAGCTTTTAAGATACATTCGAGAAGGTTAGCAGTATCTGGAAAGGAAAGAGCCGCAAAGGCCTGGCGAATCCAGGTTAGTCCAACCTTGGATGGTGGTTGTTCTCTATTCATATGCTTGGGAGATATCATCGTTGGCAGTCGGAGGGCTGTCCCCTCGATGGGATAAAGAGATGAGAAGTAGGAAAGCATATCTTCGCCCGTCTTTTTGCTAAGAGCATAACTGTTGCTTGGTTTAGCCGGTGTATTACTGTCTAAAGGAAATGAGGGAAAATCGGGCTTTTCTGTTTTGAGGACTGTTCCGGTTCCTTCGCTTGCGAGAACTTGAATAGAACTAGCAAAGATGATTTTTTTAACCCTAGAATTTGCCGCAGCCTGAAAGACATTCATATTCATCGCGCAGTTTTCATTGAAAACTGTTTGAGGATGACCGGTATAGGAATGATTGCCAAAATGGATGACTGCATCGACATTTTGGATAATTTTCTCGGTAGCTGCAAAGTCCAGGAGATCCAACTCCAACACAGGATGAGACTTGTAATCTGCTTGGCGACAATCAGTAGCGACGACATCATATCCTCTATCGGATAGTGCCTGAGACATAAAACTTCCGACGTTTCCGGCAGCGCCTGTAATGAGGATTTTCATAAAAGAAATTGATGATTAAATATAGAGAAAGGATAGAAACTGTTAGAAAATGATGGATGAGAATTCATGGTTGCGTCTTCTCACTGATTATAAGATACGAAGTACGTTTATCTCTGGTTCTGGTCAACTACCTTAACTCCGAAATTCATTAACTATTGAAAGCGCTTTTTACCCTTACCTTATTATTCTTAGTTATAGTTAGTGCGGCAACCTATTTGACATTGC
>CAXMUM010000074.1:0-9024 GCA_964196585.1 uncultured Opitutaceae bacterium | reverse complement strand
TCCCCAAACGCTCATAAGCATCCTTGTTATAGATCATCCCGAAACTCGAAAGAACCGTACCCACCCATCGGCCTTTTTCATCCACAAAGACATCTCCATTATAGGTTGATGGAATGACAGATTCAGTAAACCACTCTGTATTTCGTTCCCGAATACCCGAGTCAACCAAACGGCCCGCAGCAGCCTGTTGAATCAAGTCATAAGTCCCACCTCCAAAAAACAGATCGATGCCAATCCCTACCTCTGACTCTAAAAAAGAACGCCTGGCGGCCTCCTTCTCTGTGTCATCATCCTCCGATTCACCCAGTTCTATCCAGGCATTATCAAAAGCGCTCTGCACCTGAATCGACCACTCTCGATTTAATTCTCCTACCCAATGGTTCTCAAAGGCATTGGTATACTCTGAGGCAATATATCGGGCAATTTCACTCGTTCCTCCTACTGTTCGCCAATCAATCTCAACATTTTTTCCTCTCTTTGCATCATACCATTTTTGAAATCCTCGAGTAAATTCGGAACGAATCGCTTCATTATGCGGTGTCACAATAACCAACGTTTCATCCACATGCGCCAAAACAACCTCTTTGGGCCTCATCAAAAAAGGAACAGCCAGGATCGAGACAAAACCAAGAAGCATCAATAGCTTCGGAAACCATGACCACAAACGTTCCATAAGTTATCCCGCAACCACCACCACATCCTCCGCCTCAACTTTAGCAAAGACATCTTCCCTCCCGGACCAATCCATAAAACGTGGATTCAATTCGAAAACCTTCAGAGCCAGCTCACCACACATAACTTTATACTGGGCCACCTCACCAAGATAGACAGAACTCTCAATTTTCCCCCTCACACAATTGTGGTTTCCACCACTTTGAGTATCCAACACAAAAGCCTCGGGACGGATCGATAGAGTCACCTCATTTCCCAAAGAAGAAACAGATAGCATCTCCGATGGGACGCCTTCAAATTCGCCCAAATCTGTCGCCACCCATAAACGATCTTTTTCAACGCGTGAAACAGATCCCTTGATGAAATTGGTTTCACCAATAAAACTGGCTACCGTTCGGTCTTTCGGACGACGATAAACTTCTGCGGGTGTCCCCACCTGAAGAACAACTCCATCTTCCATCACAGCCATGCGATCCGCAATCGAGAGAGCTTCCTTCTGATCATGAGTCACATAAACCGCAGTCAGTTTAAACTCCTTGCAGATTCTTCGTATTTCACCACGCATTTCCAACCGAAGCTGTGCATCCAAATTCGATAGCGGTTCATCCAATAAAAGACACCGAGGACGAACCACCAAAGCCCGAGCCAAAGCAACCCGTTGCTGCTGACCACCGGAAAGTTCATTGGGCTTCCGTTCTCCATACTGAGTCATGTGAACCGACTCCAATGCCTCTCCAACTCGCTGACGGACTTCATCCTTTGCTATCTTTCTTTCCTTTAGTCCAAAAGCAACATTCTCAGCAACCGTCATATGGGGCCACAACGCATAGCTCTGAAAAACCATCCCAGCATTACGTTTATGTGGAGGCAAGTGAGTCACCTCATCCTCTCCGAAGTGAATCTTCCCTTCATCTGGTAAGCTGAAACCAGCCAAACTCCGCAGGAGAGTTGTTTTTCCACAACCACTGGGTCCTAACAAAAAGAAAAGCTCCCCTGCCTCAATCGACAAATCGAGGTTTCTAAGAGCTGTTACCGATCCAAATCGCTTCGTGAGGCCTCTGACCGTTATGGAAATCATCCTTATTAATAAAGTGACCCTCACCACAATCTGCGTCTTTGCGAAAGGCAAAGTCAAAATAACAGACAAAAGCATAAGATCATAGGTTTTCACATTTCACATAGCATCAGTATGGCAAAAAACTTGGCTCAGTTGCCTCCATCAAAGAAGCTACTATTGACCTTTTTACCAGGCACACCACCTTCAGCTAGATGCGTCCTCTGGTGACAGGTCTCCTCTTCCTTTTCACAGCTTTTCCCACAGGTAAATGCCTGGCTAACACAGAAAAAGAATTTTCAGGCATTGATCTACCTACCGCTATTTACGAAGAACAGATCGATCAAGAAATCAACGATTTGAAATCTATCATAACAACTCAGCCCGACAATCAGATTGCTATCGCTTATCTTGGTCATGCCTTAACACAGAAGGCCCTTTTTGTTCCCTTATCCCGGAAAAAACCCCTTGCTCACCAAGGAATCGAAAAAATTGATCAAGCAGTCCAGGCTTCTCCATCTGATCCACGTCTTCGTTTGATTCGAGCTGTCAATGCCTACCATCTGCCAAAAATCCTCAAACGGCACCCTTTAGCCCTCAAGGATTTTGAGGTCCTGGAATCCCAACTCAAGCAAACCCCGGAGAAGTTCAGCTCCGCCCTCACTCGTCAAATCCTCTTCCATCTCGGTTCTTTTTCACTCAAAGAGGGACGAAATGACGCCGCCATTCAATTTCTTAAAAAAGCAGAAGAAATTCCTTCCGATCTTCCCACAAATCAGGTTATTCAATCTTTGCTGCATGCCGCCAAACGTAAAACAGCCCACTAAAACCATGTCGAAAGCTACCAGCTCAAAGCCTAATCTACATCCTGACCTCGATCGTATTCTTGTCTCCGAATTAAGATTAAAACGTCGTATATCAAAACTGGGAAGCGAAATTACGGAGGCCTTTGGAAACAAAGAAATTACTGCGATCTCCATAATAAATGGTGCCATTTTTTTTACCGCTGACCTCCTTCGAAAGATAAATAGACCCATCCGGCTTGATTGTATTCGAGTCTCCAGTTACCGACAGCAAACAATCTCAAAAGAAAAACCACACATTCTCGATATGCTTCGTCTCAATGTGGAAAAACAACATGTTCTTTTGATAGACGACGTTCTCGACACAGGTAAAACATTGTCCGTAGTTGCCAAGCTCCTAAAGAAACGTAAACCAGCCACCCTCAAAACCTGCGTCCTTCTCGACAAACAAGGAAGGCGTGAAGTTGAATTTGAGGCCGATTTTGTTGGCTTTAAAATACCAGATAAATTTGTCGTTGGTTATGGATTGGATTTCGCCGAACGTTATCGCAACTTACCCTCAATCGGCATTCTGAAACCAAGCCTGCAGAATCCACCTGAGTGGGCTTGAGAAATTACCTGAAAATGATACTCGCAAATAAATGGACCGACTATGAAATCCTCGCAACTGGCGATGGATTAAAAAAAGAACGTTGGGGAGATATCATCCTGGTTCGCCCCGACCCTCAAGTCATCTGGCCAAACCAAGATAAAGATTGGGGCCTTTATGATGGTTTCTATCATCGCAGTGAAAAAGGCGGCGGCACCTGGGACTATCGGAAAGACATTCCTTCGTATTGGACAATTAACTACCGAAATCTAAGATTCAAGATCAGTCCTACTAATTTTAAACATACCGGACTTTTCCCCGAACAAGCAGTCAATTGGGATTGGACCTCCTCGCTTATCAAATCCAGCAAGAACCCCGTCAAAGTGCTCAACCTCTTTGGTTATACCGGAGCCGCTACCGTCGCGGCTGCGGCAGCGGGAGCCTCTGTCTGTCATGTGGACGCCGCCAAAGGAATGGTCCAATGGTGCCGGGAAAACGCTGAACTTTCCGGATTGGCCGAAGCGCCCATTCGCTATATAGTTGATGACTGCCTAAAATTTGTGGATCGCGAGCTCCGAAGAGGAAATCAATACGACGGAATCATCATGGACCCACCTTCTTATGGTCGCGGTAAAAAAGGTGAAATATGGAAACTGGAAACAAGTCTTTATCCCTTCCTCGAAAAAGTAACACAACTTCTTTCCCCCAATCCTCTTTTCTTTTTAGTCAATACATATACCACCGGTCTTTCTGCAACTGTCATTGGTAATATGCTCCTGGCCACTCTTGGCAAAAGAAATGGGAAAATTACCTCCGGCGAAATCGGCCTTCCCGCTCAACCAAACAATTTCATCCTTCCCTGCGGAACCTACGGACGTTGGCAAGCCTCCATCTAAAGAGATCCACTGATCACAGAGGCAAAATCCTCGATCACCTTCTCATAGAGACCTTTTTTAAAAGGCACAATTAGGCCAGGCAAATCAATAGGATCGGTCCACTTCCAGGCATCAAACTCTGGTTCATCCGTATGAATATTGATATCACGATCTTCTCCAAGAAATCGCAAAACAAACCACTTCTGCCGTTGCCCCCTAAAGCGACCCTTCCAAATCTTGGAAATCAAATGAGAAGGCAAATCATACTGTAGCCACTCCTTGCTTTCAGCCATAATTTCCACCAAATCCGTGCCAGTTTCTTCTTTGAGCTCACGCAAAGCAGCCTGCCGGGGATTTTCTCCAGAATCGATTCCTCCTTGAGGCATTTGCCAAGCGTCTTCTTTAAAATTAATTCGTCGGGCTACAAATACTTGATTATGCTTATTCAGTAACATGATCCCAACACCAGGCCGATAAGGGAGACCTTCCATCGCCGATTGATCGCCATTCTTAAAATCAGATAAAGTCATTTTCCTTTATTTTTTCTTCCAGCCTTTTCCACGTTGTTTGTAGCTAGCCCCTCTCCCGGATGGCTTGAAAGCCTCACCTGAACGCAATGCCTTTATCTGGTCGCGCAGTAAGGCTGCTTTTTCAAATTCAAGAGCCGAAGCGGCTTCCTCCATTTCGATCTCCAATTCAGAAATAACCGCGGCCACATCCTCATCACCATTCAATTCCGCAATCAGACCATCCTTAGAATCCTCTCTATAGTCTGCGTCATGCAAACTGGACTGAATACCTCTTTTAACACTTTTAGGGGTAATGCCATGTTCCTTGTTAAAAGCTTCCTGCTTTTCCCTACGTGACTGTGTAATCTCTACCGTAGCATTGATTGAGTCAGTCATTCGATCCGCATAAAAAATGACGCGGCCCTTGTCATGACGAGCGGCTCGGCCGGCCGTTTGGATCAAACTAGTCCGACTACGTAAAAAACCTTCTTTATCCGCATCCAATATCGCTACCAAAGCTACTTCGGGTAAATCCAGACCTTCTCTCAACAGATTGATTCCAATCAACACATCGAAATCACCACGCCGCAACTTACGCAAAATTTCGACACGTTCAATCGCATCAATATCTGAATGCAGGTATTCGACTCGAATACCCGCCTCACGAAAATAACTGGTCAGGTCTTCAGAAAGCCGTTTGGTCAAAGTTGTCACCAGGACTCGCTCCCCTTCACCCGTTGCCGCATTTATCTCCCCTATAAGATCTTCCACCTGCCCCTTTGTCGTACGAATGTCTATTTTGGGATCCAGCAAACCGGTCGGACGAATGATTTGCTCCGCTACAACTGTAGATTTCTCATATTCAAAAGCGGCCGGCGTAGCAGATACAAAAAGAGTTTGTCCCGTCACTTCTGTAAATTCATCAAAATTCATCGGGCGGTTATCCATTGCCGATGGCAACCGAAAGCCAAAGTTCACCAAATTTTGTTTCCTCGAACGATCCCCTGCATACATGCCTCCAATCTGAGGAATAGAGACATGGCTCTCATCAACCATAAGAAGGAAGTCCTTAGGGAAAAAATCGATCAAACAAAAAGGTCTCTCTCCAGCTGGACGACCAGATAGATGCCTGGAGTAGTTCTCAATCCCGCTACAAAACCCCATCTCCTTGAGCATCTCCAGGTCGTAGTTCGTCCGCATCGAAATACGTTGTGCCTCGAGAAGTTGCCCATTTTTTTCAAAGCATTCAACTCGCTCTGCTAATTCTTCTTTTATCACGTCAAGAGAGGCTTCAATTCTGTCTTTCGGCGTTACAAACTGAGTGGCCGGAAACAAATTAAATTGCTGAAGCGTTCCGCCCGTTTCACCCGTCACCGGATCCAATTCCGAAAGACTCTCTATCTCTTCACCCCAAAACTCCACTCGAAGCCCCTTCTCCAGATAAGCAGGCATTACATCGATCACATCACCTCGAACTCGAAATTTTCCTCTCTTTACATCGTAGTCATTCCGCTCATACAAATTCTCCACCAAACGATTCAAAAAAACATCTCTACCTAAGTGATCTCCCACCTTCAGAGCAATCATCATTTCCAGAAAATCCTCCGGTGACCCCAACCCATAAATACAGGATACACTAGCCACCACAATAACGTCCTTCCGGCTGATCAACGCACTGGTAGCGGCGATTCTCATACGATCAATTTCATCATTAATCGATGAATCTTTCTCGATAAAAGTGTCCGACTGAGGGATGTAAGCCTCCGGTTGATAATAATCGTAATAGCTCACGAAGTATTCGACCGCATTCTCGGGAAAGAATGCCTTGAATTCGGAATAAAGCTGAGCCGCCAGAGTTTTATTATGCGAAATGATAAGCGTCGGCCTCTGGCAACGTTCAATCACATTGGCCATCGTAAACGTCTTCCCCGATCCTGTTACCCCCAGCAGCGTCTGATAGCGATTACCCGCCTCAATAGACTCAACCAATTGCTCAATTGCTTGAGGCTGATCTCCATCAGGGACATATTCGGCGGCTAATGTGAATTTGGATGACGACATATCTATGATACCTCCACCAGCTTTCTAAGAGCTGTCTGAAAAGTCAAAAGGAGGATGGCTACAACGAACTCCGAAAAAGTCACTCTTGATCAAAAACATCCTGATCAAACTGCCCCTCACTTTTGCCAACAATACAACTAACAACGGCATCTCCCGTTATGTTAACAGCCGTTCGCACCATATCCAACAATCTATCCACTCCAATAATCAAAGCAACGCCCTCTACTGGTAATCCGACTTGGTTAAGCACCATTGCCAGCATAATCAACCCCACTCCGGGGACACCAGCCGTTCCGATTGAGGCCAAGGTTGCCGTCACGATTACCATCAAATAATTCACTAACGTCATTTCGATCCCATAAGCCTGCGCAATAAAGACCGCTGCCACCCCTTGCATGATAGCTGTTCCATCCATGTTGATGGTAGCACCCAGAGGAACGGTAAACGAAGCAATCGAATTCTTTACACCAACACGATGTTCTACCACTTCCATTGTTACCGGGATGGTTGCCCCACTACTCGCCGTACTGAAGGCAAAAAGCTGCGCTGTTCGAATCTTCCGCAAAAATCGAATGGGACTCAATCCAGTAAAAACTTTCAGTAGAGAAGAATAGGTGACCAGCGCATGAAAAATTAATACACCAAAAACCAGAAAGAAATAGAGAGCTAGTGGTTTGATCGCAGCAAAACCTTCCGTAGCAAACGTTTTGGCTATCAAACAGAAGACACCGTAAGGAGCTACCTCCATCAATATAAAGACCAACTTCATAATGATCTCATTGAGATCATTAAAAACAGCACTCACTCTTTCCCCAGCCTTACCGGACATTATGATAGCAATGCCAAAAAGGATCGAGAAAACGATAATCTGTAGCATATTTCCCTCAGCCATTGCCTTGAACGGATTTGTAGGAAACAAATCGATAATGACCTGACTGAGCGCTGGTGCCTCCTTCGGAGTAAACCCTTCGGTAGTCGATAAGGCAAAACCAACTCCCGGTTGAAAGATAACCGCTGCGGTCAAGGCAATCGAAATAGCAATAGCCGTCGTTGCTAAATAAAAAAGCAATGTTTTCAGACCAACCCTACCCAACTTCCGAACATCATCCATTGCAGTCGTGCCACAAACCAATGAGACAAAAACAAGTGGAACCACCAGCAGTTTTAACAATGCCAGAAAGATAGAACCTCCTACAAAAAAAGCTCCACCGACAATATATTGATCGACGAACCAGTTTGTATTCCAGAAATTTAACAGTCCTCCAATCAGAAACCCGAGAAACATACCAATGATAATATTTCGGGTAAGGTTATTCTGGGTTGAAGAACTCATAAGTAGTTTGGGGTAAGGTTACGACAAAACGTCAGTATTAACATACTGAAAAAAAGAATCCCCAGAGGAAAGGTTTATTTAGATTTTGCGCCCCTAACCAGAGACTGTAAATCGTCCACAGACAAGATATCCAATCTGGAAACGGTTCGATCCGCTCCATGAAGGGCTTCCGCTGGATGCGTCGTTGATAAGGCAATCACTTTCATTCCTCCGGCTAATCCAGCATCAATCCCCACCTGAGCATCTTCAAAAACAATACAACCTCTCGGTTCAACCCCAATCCTTGAAGCTGCCACCACAAAAACCTCTGGGTCGGGCTTCCCGTGAGACACATCCTCTGCCGAAACGATCAGTGGAAAATACTTTGTCACGCCCATTACATCCAGAATCGTTTCAATATTCAAACGATGCGTGGAAGATCCTACGACACAGGGAATTTCCGCCTGGTGCAACATCTCCAAAAAATCGACCACTCCTGGAAGAGGCTCAATTCCTCTTTCTTCGACCACTTCACGGTACAACGCTTCTTTTCGCAACGACAGCCGCCGGATTTCATCCACATTTGATGTCCATCCCAACAGCCCCGGGATAATCTTCTCATTCTTCATTCCAAAACCCTTTTTGAAATGGTCCACATGAAGAACCCGACCTTCTTCTTTTGCCAAGCGTTCCCAGCTTTCCTCATGATGAGAGGATGAATCTATCACCACTCCATCCCAGTCAAATATGGCACCAATCTTCATTCATCCGAATGAGGCAGAAACTATTCTCAAGATCGAGAGGAATCTCCACCTAACTTCATGAAGGAGATTTTATGTGCGAAATATATTGTCAGAAATTTTACAGCCTGAAAGTGTCCATCGAATGAAAGAAATGGTCCTTGCTCCAGCAGAGGTACTCGAAGGGTTAAAAAGCTACGATACTCCAACTGTCTTTAACGCAATCCATAGGCTAAAAGCCTGTAGTGATGAGAACTACACCGATCACACCATTCGATGCCTGCTTCCGGATCTCGGAGTGGTTCTGGGATATGCCGTCACAATTGAAGTAACAACCAATGACGAAGGTTATCCCTCCGTTCCCTGGGTCGATCATTACCGAGCCATAAACGACATCCCTGGTCCAGTT
>CAXMUM010000073.1:8774-9038 GCA_964196585.1 uncultured Opitutaceae bacterium | reverse complement strand
ATAACTAACGAGCTGATCCAAAATCCAACCAAAATTTAATCCTTATGTCATATCTAGTAACTCTTGCATCAAGAATCCCCGATGAGCTGGTTGCTTTTGCTCCTTTCGTGCTTGTCGGCGCGATTGTCGCATTCTTCGTTGCGAAATCTATGGTAGAAACCATTTCGAATGGACGGAGCAAGCGGGAAATATTACGTTATCATCATGAGCAGTCTCTTGCTGCTTATGAAAAGGGTCTGTCTCCGCCTGAATTACCAGCCGAAG
>CAXMUM010000073.1:0-8764 GCA_964196585.1 uncultured Opitutaceae bacterium | reverse complement strand
ATAAGAGACGTAAAGCAACAGGAAGCTTGCATGGGAATCTATTCTGGGGAGTTTCGCTACTGATTGCCGCTTCAGGATTACTGTATTTAAATGGTGGCTTTTTCGAGAGTGGCCAAAGGAAGGAAGTCATGGCTGCATTTGTCATCTCCTTTGCCTTGGGAATGGGAAATCTTTTAGTATTCTTTTTTCGCCGGAAGCAGGGGAATCAGAAAGAAGGAGATGAAAAAGAGTCTGAGGAAGAGGGTATTTAGGAGTGGAATCGCCATCAACTTGCAAAAAGGCCGGAGCTATTTAAGCTCCAGCCTTTTTGTTTTTAAGTTTTTAGAGAAGCTTATTCTTCGTTCGAATCTGAATCATCTGATTCTTCCGAATCTGTTGCTTCTGAATCCGTTGCTTCTGCGTCTTGGTTCTTTTCGGCTTCGAGTTCTTCGAGGGCAGCTCGACGACTGAGACGAACACGTCCTTTGTCGTCGATACCAATACATTTGACGACCATTTCGTCTCCCATCTTGCAGACGTCTTCCGTGCGTTTTACGCGGAAGTCGGCGAGCTCAGAGATATGAACGAGTCCTTCCTGCCCTGGAATGACTTCAACGAAGCAACCAAAGTCTTTGATCCCTTTGACGATTCCACGGTAGATTTTACCTTCTTCAACCGTTCCACAAACCAATTCGATTTCGTGGACAGCACGTTCCATGGCTTCTTGGTTGTTTGTGTAAACAAAGACTTTGCCGCTGTTATCTTCGGCGATGTTAACACTTGCACCGGTGATTTCAGTAATCCGTCGGATATTCTTTCCGCCGGGTCCGATGAGGGCACCAATCTTTTCGGGATCGATCTCGATTGTCTCAATCCGTGGAGCATAGTCGCTGAGTTCTTCTCTAGGTTCTGGAAGAGCTTCGAGCATGTTTGCTAGAATCTTTAAGCGTGCGTCCCTTGATTGAGCGACAGCTTCTCTCAAGATGTTGAAAGGAAGACCTTTGATTTTGAGATCAAGCTGGAATCCTGTGATGCCGTCTTTAGTTCCGGCGATCTTGAAATCCATATCTCCGTAGTGATCTTCTTCACCCAGAATATCCGTCAAAGTGACGTATTTGCCGATTTCTCCATTTTCGTCGAATTCACCGACCATACCGATGGAAATTCCAGCTACAGGAGAAGTGATAGGAACACCTGCATCCATCAGAGACAAACATCCACCACAGATAGAGGCCATGGATGTTGATCCGTTTGAGGCCATGACCTCTGAGGTGATACGGATGCAATAGGGGAAGATATCCTCCGTCGGAATGACAGGAAGCAAAGAACGTTCAGCTAATGCTCCATGCCCAATTTCCCGACGTCCTGGTCCGAAGAATCGGCCCGTTTCACCTACGGAATAAGGAGGGAAGTTATAATGAAGAACAAACGACTTTGATGTAGGGCCACCTGTCAGTGCATCGAGGCTCTGTGACTCGTTGGTTGCACCAAGTGTTGTGATAACCAGGGCTTGAGTTTCACCTCTCTTGAAAAGGGCTGAACCATGAACCCGAGCTAGAACGCCCACGTCGCTTTCGAGCTCACGTAGTTCGTCTGCTTTGCGGTTACCAGAGCGGGTCCCGTTAAGAATGCTCTCGCGGTAAGCTTTTTCTTGAAGTTCTTCCAAAGCCATTTTAAGATGGGCTTTGTTGAAATTTCCTTCACCTAATTCAGCGGTGAGTGCTTCGAGTGCTTCACCACTGACAGCGTTCAGTGAATCTTGTCGCTCTTGTCTGGATGGTTTTTTAGCCGATTCTGCGATCTTGTCTCCACCGACACGGCTGACTATCTCGAGGACTTTTTCATCACAGGTAACAAGATCAAACTCTTTCTTTGTCTTACCTGCGATGTCGCGCAGTTCATTGATTGCTTTGATAATCGGTTGGATAGCTTTCTGTGAAAATTCGAGAGCTTCGATAAAGCGTTCTTCAGAGATTTGATCGGCGCTTCCTTCGATCATCAGCATATCCTTTTCGGTGCCGACATAGAGGAGGTCGAGGTCAGAGGAGTATTGCTGCTCAATTGTTGGATTGGCTACAGAGTCACCTTCGATTTGTGCGAGGCGGATGCCGGCGATTGGTCCATCCCAAGGGATATCGGATATAGCGAGAGCCGCTGAGGCTCCGTTGATCATCAAAATATCCGGCTCATTTATAAGATCTGTTGAGAGCAACATACCGATGACCTGAACTTCGTTTAGAAAGCCTTTTGGGAAGAGTGGTCGGCAAGGACGGTCACAGAGGCGAGATGTGAGGATCTCTTTTTCTGAAGGGCGTCCTTCGCGTTTGAAATAGCCACCAGGGAAACGTCCGGCTGCAGCGTATTTTTCGCGGTAATCAACTGTGAGCGGGAAGAAATCCTGGCCTTCACGCGTGCTGCTAGCTGCTGTTGCAGCTACAAAGAGAGTTGATTCTCCGCTTGTAATAGTAACGGCTCCACCAGCAAGTTGTGCCAGGGTTCCGGTGGAAAAGGTCATTTCGAGACCTTCGACAGAGACGGTATGTTTCTGATTCATTTATATAATTGGTTTTTTATTTTTGATTGAACCAATTTGAATCTGTTACTTGAGAGATTTCCGACTGCTGTCCGGAGAAAAACAGCAGTCGGAAATGCCTCAGCATAATGATCCAAATTGGCTTTATTTTGGTAAGATCCCCTTCGAGCAGAGCCAGTCTTCATGGAAGAACTGGCTCATTTTAGTCATACTTAGGTGAGTTTTTTTCACCGGTTACCGAAAGGGCGTATGGTTTTAGCGACGCAGCTTTAAGCGCTGTATCAGTTCTGTGTATTTTGCCAAATCATGCCGTTTGAGATAGTCGAGTAACTTACGACGACGGCTGGTCATGGCGAGAAGTCCTCTGCGAGAGTGGAAATCCTTCCGGTGAACGCGAAGGTGTTCCGTTAGGTGGTCAACCCGGGCAGAGAGTAAGGCTACCTGGACTTCGCACGAACCGGTATCCTTATCGTGAATTTTGTATTCTGTTATGAGTTCTGTTTTATTTATAGCTTCGGACATGGTTTTATTTTTAACGATTGGTGGCTTATGGGCAGCTTGTGAAAACTACCGTGAAATCAGCACCAGCCAATTTCACCGCTGACATCCGGTTACCCGAATGAGCCTACGAGCCAGTCCAAAACCGATGGACGAACCCTAGCGCAAGTGGGTAGCTATCAACGATGAGAGTTCTCACCGCAAGAGAAAAATTACCAGAGATAAAACCGGCTCTATCTGGACGACTAACCGGCCCTTAGAGTGATAAGAGCGATTTTTTCGCAGTTGGGGATGAGTTGGATCTTCTTGAGAAGAAGCTTCCGATTAAAAAAGAGCTCTTGGCGGACGACTGGATTGCTTACAGTGATAATGAGATTTTTTCCTCTCTCAATTCGGTTTGGGTGGCAAAACTGTGTGTTGGCGGCTCCGACAATCTCAGCCCAGTGCTCTCGGAGCGTTTCTTCAGGTGAAGCTATTCCAATACGATATTTTTGGATGACTTTTTCGATAACATCTTCAAAAGGAGCGGTTTCCTTAAGGCGCGATCGACTTCTGTTTTCCGGGAGGCCTCGAAAATTCGCGATGAGGTTTTCCACATGGCGTGAAAATTTATGGGTGGGCATAGGATAAAAATAGAAGGGGAATAAATTGAAAACAAGAGAGATCCACAATATGTCGATATTGTTTTATTAGGTATTATTTTGAGTCGTTGCGGTTTGACAAGAGCGACTGTAGCGAAGTGATTCTTGAATATGACAAATCATCCCTTTCTGGATAAATCGTTTTTTGTGAGGTGGTCTGAGCTGACCTCAGAACATATTAAGCCTGATATAGACAAGGCGCTTTCAGATGCTCAGGAAAATTTGGAGGCAATATGTGGCATATCTTTGGAAGAGGTTTCGTATGAAAACATCTTGATTGGATTAGAAAAAGCGACTGAAGCTCTGGATGAAGCTTGGGGAAAGGTCTCGCATCTGACATCTGTCTGTGACTCGGAAGCTTTACGGGCAGTATACAATGAGCTCCTCCCAAAGGTTTCTGAGTTTTATGCACGCATCCCACTAAACGATAAACTTTGGGCAGCATTAAAGGCATTCAGTGAAACGGCTGAGGCAAAGGAGTTGAAGGGGGTTCGCAATCGGTTTTATGAGGAGACCCTTGCGGACTTTCGCCAAAGTGGAGCCGATCTACCTCAAGAAAAAAAGGGACGTCTGGAGGCCATTGTGGCTGAGCTGGCGCAGATCACTCAGAAATTCTCGGAGAACGTTCTGGATTCAACCAATGCATGGGAACTTGTTTTGGAGGATGACTCCCGACTATTGGGGCTACCTGATTCTGCCAAGGAAGCTGCACGCCAGAATGCATTGAACAAAGGGCATGGGTCAGAAGAAAAGCCAATCTATCGATTTACGCTACAGTATCCTTCGATGGAACCTGTCATGACGTATGCAGAGGACGGAGATTTGCGTAAAGAGATGTGGACGGCTTCTATTGGTATTGGAGCCAAGGACCCACATGACAATACAGTTCTCGTTTCGAGGATTTTGGGATTGCGACAGGAAAAAGCCCAGCTTTTGGGTAAGGCGAATTTCGCAGATCATGTCCTGGAACGCCGGATGGCGAAAAATGGTAAGACCGCTCTTGGTTTTGTGGATGATTTACATACTCGGGTGAAAGCTGCTTTTGACAGGGAATGCAGAGAATTAGAGATATTTAAGGCAGATGGAACCGGGGAAGAGAAGGCTCCTCTTGAACCGTGGGAGATTGGTTATTGGGCTGAGAAGCTTCGAAAGGAAAGGTATGATTTTGATGAAGAAGAGCTGAGGCCTTATTTTCCTATGGATAAGGTTGTTTCTGGGCTGTTTGAAATCGCACAGAAAGTATTTTCTATTTCGATACGAGAACATGAAGGAGAAGCAGAGGGTTGGCATTCAGAAGTAAAGGTTTATGAAATAGAGGATGCATCTTCGGGCGATTACCTAGGGGCTTTTTATACAGATTGGCATCCGCGGGAATCAAAGAGGGGAGGTGCTTGGATGAACTCACTTCTAACCGGAGGTCCTTGTGAAAATGGTAACCGTGAGCCTCATCTCGGATTGATGTGTGGGAATATGACAGCACCGATTGGGGAAGAGCCTGCTTTGCTGACCCATCGTGAGGTTGAGACTATTTTTCATGAGTTTGGGCATTTAATTCACCATCTTTTGGGAGAAGTGGAGATAAAGTCGTTGAACGGGACGAATGTTGCATGGGACTTCGTGGAACTGCCTTCTCAAATCATGGAAAATTGGACATGGGATCGCGAAAGCCTGAATCTCTTCGCTTGTCATCATAAGACTGGGGAAATTATTCCCGATGAGCTCTATAAAAAAATGGTGGCTGCTCGCAATTTCTGTTCGGCGAACGGCACGATGCGACAGCTATCTTTTGGAAAGGTTGATCTGGAGATGCACCTCAATCCTGATCTATATACTAGTGGAGATATTGATGCGATGGTAGAGGAATTATTGGCAGACTATCGTATTCCAACTAAAACACTTTCTCCGAGTATTATTCGTCGCTTTGGGCATCTCTTTGCCGATCCCGTAGGATATGCTGCAGGTTATTATTCCTATAAATGGGCTGAAGTATTGGACGCAGATGCTTTTACTCGGTTCGAGAAGGAGGGTGTTTTTGATGCGTCGGTTGGAGCGGAGTTTCGTGAGCATATTTTAAGTAAGGGGAACTCAGAAGATCCGATGATTTTATTTAAGCGATTCATGGGACGTGAGCCCGATCTGAATGCTTTATTGACTCGGAGTGGATTGGTTGTAGCCGGAGAATGAGGCGCATTTCTCTTGCCGAAGAGCGGAAGAGCTTTAGATAAAAAATTATGATTATTGCAGATCTAGATAAAATAGAAGGAAGGACTTTCCCAGCTCGGCGAATGACGCGAGGGATGATCGGGCAGGGAGGGCAGCCGATTGCCGCAGAGGGATTTGCGATGGGTTATGTCGTTCTGGAGCCGAATGGTGGACAAGTCCCCTGGCACAATCAGGAACAGGAGGAAATTTATTTTGTGGTAAAAGGCCGGGGTGAAATTTGTGTCGACAAGGAGCGCCAGGAGATTGTGGGTGGACAAGCAGTCTTTCTTCCACCGACCAAGTTTCATCAACTAACTAATATTGGAGATGAGCCTCTGCATATGATGTATATCTATTGTCCGGGTGGTGATGTTGCCCATTGGCGACAGGAATTGGATGGAACGTTGCCTCCTGCAGGAGTCGGTGAGACCCCTCCTCTACCAGAGGGTGCTCAAACCCAATGCACCAAAAAGCCTGATTAAACATTTCCCTAAATTGCAGGAATGAATCCTTTCGATTTTCGGATCGAAGGGATTATACTGTTTCGTTGAGGACGATAGGGCATTTCCCTGATGGATGTAGGGGAATGCTTTCTAGGTATTCAAAGTTTGGTTGAATCTTTGAGCCAAGATCTTTTCGAATTCGAGATTTTAGAAACGATTCGATATCTTCGTTGTAAGTTGGTCCCTTTACGATTCGAATACAGGCCCGATCATTTGGCTGATAAACGACCTGGAATTGTCTAATGGCTGCATCCTGTTTTACATCCATGAAGACCTGACACCAGAATCCCGGTGGAATTTTCTGTCCATCGGTGGTGGTGAAAATTTCACTGACTCTTCCTGTGAGTTCTTTGATCACTTTAAGGTTCACTCCGCATGGGCATTCAGAATCCGCCAAAATTCCTAGATCGCCAGTGATGTATCGGATAAAGGGCATTGGAGTTGGCACCAATGTTGTAGCAAGTAGTTCACCGGGAGTTGTTGTGTCGGAATCATCGTGAGATGACTCCAAGTAGACATCCTCCTGATGAATATGCATGGTCCGATGTTGGCACTGAGACGCAATATGTCCGATTTCTCTTGTTCCGTAGATGTTTGTGGAAGGACATTGGAACACGTTCTCCAAAACTACTCGCTCATGGTCATAGAGAGGGCCTGCCCAGCTTATAATCAGGTCAGGATTTACCGATAGGCGATCTGATGTGGTGCTCTGAAGATATTCGGCTAGACCCATCAGGCTGTAAGTATTACCTAAGATGACCCGTGGTTGGAATTTGGAAATCTTCTCTACTGTGAAGGCAAAGTCTTCTTCCGTTAAACGAACTCCCGGTAGTTGCCATTGGTTCCAAAGAAATCTCCTCATCGCGATGGTTCTGCTATTTTGCATTTGGTCGATAGAGATTCTTGCCATGCGCACCTCCCGCGTTCCGGGAGCTATTCCATACCAATCTCGAAGTCGTAATTCATTTGCCCAATTGGCGGCAGTGATTGATCCTGTTTCGTAAAAGGCCGATGGTTGTCCTGTTGATCCACTCGTTGTATTGCGGATAAGTTTTTTTCCCCGAAATAAGGCAAAGGGAAGAGGTTGTCCAGGTGTGCGCTGAGAAGCGCTTGCTTCTTCAGCTGCAGCTCTCCATCTCGTATCGACAAGGTCGAGACGATTATCTATCAAATCCTCTTTGGTGAGGGGTGGGATGTGGCGGATGTCTTCTAATTGTTTGAAGTCATTAGGGTCAAAATCGATTTTTTCAAATAACCGTGTGTAATAAGGAACATGATTATGTGCGTGTTGCAGTAATTGCTTTAGTAAATCGAACTGTATCGAAGAAAGTTCATCTGAAGAAAGGCGGCATGTTCTAATTAGGCTTTTGTATTTTCTCAAGATGCCACGCCGGTTGAAAAGAGTGTTCGAGAAAGGGAAAGAGAAACGACTGATTAGAATTGCTTCGCAGTTTCTTAGAAAACTCATTTGTCCAGTTTCTCAATGGTGGTTTTATGCGTCCAGAGAAGTTTCCGGTAGTGAATGGTTGCTACGCTTATTAGGCCAACCTTTTGGCTAAGTGCTAAATTAGCTAGGTTGCTAATATCTGTACCTCCATAGATCTGCTGAATGCCCTGAGTAAGGAGTGTTCGGTAAACTTCGTAGCGTAATCTGGAGGCCAGCCCTTTTTTTCTATAAGAACGACTGATTGAAATCTGTTCTGAATACGCCTGATGTGAATCGAGCTTCTGTGTAAAACGAACGGGAGGGAGATTGATTCGCTGATAACTCACGAGATTGAACCCTGTTACGATATTTCCGTCGAGAGCAACGAAACAGAGACCGCCTTCATGCAAGATTTCTTCAAGATACCCTTCTAGCCATTCTTCCATCGTAAAGATCTGTGTGATGAGATCTTTTTCTGTTGGGTCTATTGTGCGAATAACAATGGAAGTATCATTATCTTTCGGAATTTCAGATTCAGTCAGATCCGCTTTGTATAGTATGTAGATACGAAAACAGACAATGGGTGTTAGAAACCTGCCCATGACTTTGTGTAAAGTCACAAAAAAGCCATAATCTCGAAAGTTTCTGAGAATCTTTTTAAAGGGGTGAGGCATGTGGCGAAATTATTGGAATGCGTCTGAGGTAGTTGTATCAGTAGAAAAATTCGATCAGCAGGATCTTTGAGTTATTTTTTCATCAAAAAAATATTCTGTTTGAGAGGAGGCCAATTGTAAAGGAGGGGGCTGATACTCTTAGATCAGTGGTCTTTGCATGGATGGCTTCCGTCCTGTATGGGCTCGGATCCAACGAGCGAAGTAGTTTGGATCACTAAATCCGGAGCCCAAGGCCGCTTCTGCAACAGGTAGACCGCCTTGAAGAGCTTGAGTGGCGTATTCGAGTCGAATGGCGTTGCGGATTTCCA
>CAXMUM010000072.1:0-9143 GCA_964196585.1 uncultured Opitutaceae bacterium | reverse complement strand
ATATCATTCATGTTTCGGGTACCATTGCGATTGGATCGAATGGCGAGATCGTAGGAAGGGGCATGCAGCGGTTCCCAATGTCATCATTTTTTCGACCAAAAAATTCTCTAGGTTTGTTGGGTTGAGCAGAGCTTTGGTCTCTTGATAGAGGTAAGTCTTGTTGGCAGAGCCTCCACCTTTGGCGACAAAAAGGAAATTATACTCCATTCCTTCGGTGGCATAGATATCAATTTGTGCCGGGAGATTTGTGCCGGAATTGGTCTCTTTGTACATATCCAAAGGAATGGTCTGAGAATAACGGAGATTTTCTTCGGTATATGTTTTGTATATGCCTTTAGAGAGGTATTCTTCATCGGAAGCGCCTGTCCAGACTTGTTGGCCTTTTTTAGCAACGACGATCGCTGTGCCGGTATCCTGGCAAAAGGGAAGAATTCCATGTGAGGCTTCTTCTGCGTTTCGAAGCATGGCGAGTGCGACGGTGCGGTCATTATCTGTTGCGGCAGGGTCCTCGAAGATAGCGGCAACTTGTTTCAGATGCTCGGTACGAAGCATGAAGGCGATGTCCTTGGTTGCTTCATTGGCCAGAAGAGTAAGAGCTTCCGGTGATATCTTGAGGATCTCTTTGTCTGAAAAGGTATCGCTAGAGATAAGATCGTTACTTTTAATATGGCGGTATTGAGTCCTATCAGATCCAAGGGGAAAGGGTTTCTGGTATTTGAATGGCGGTGTTGGCATGACTTGATGAAGGGCTAAGCGTTCAACATTTGGGGGAGATGCTCATCGGTTTACACAATGGAGTCAATCTACGACCTAAAGAGTTTTCATTATCTGATATGGATAAAGTTTACCGAATAATCACCATAAGTTCTCCTCAAATAATGGATGGTTTGCGGTGGCATTTCTGGGAAATTTGAGTTTATGTTATTAGGAATGGAGCGTGTAAGGTTGATCGTGGTGATAAGTTTTTTGGGGATGTTCCTAGCGTCTTGTCAGTCTGTTCCGATTGATGTTGAAGCGTTTGTGATCCAATCGATGGAGGAAAAGGATTTCCCTCTTAAACTCCGTGCAGAGATAGTTCTGCCTTTTGGCAACGCTGATCGGACAATTTTAATGGAAAAAGACGGGGAGTTCGTGGCTTTGGAAGATGGTAAAGCTGTAGTGAAGACAAGTTCAGAAGTTTTTGGCCGTATTTTTAGGGAGTCGAAATTGCGAGGTGAGGTAGAGAATCCCCACTTAACAATCCGCATTAAGTCAGACTCCTCGGTGAATCGACTTTGGGGCTATTTTCAGGCTGAAGCGGCTGTCGACCTTCACTTTGGAAATGGGGATCCTATTAGAAGTTATAAGGGGAGGGGTAAGGTTCATTCTGGATTGGTGAGTAATCAGGTTGCTCTTGAGAATGCCTATAAAGAGGCATTTTTTGATGTTGTTGCCCAGATGGTTAGAGATGAAAAGGTGATTCAAGCCTTATCCAATAAGGAGAATATCGCCCGGATGCGATTAACTGATACACCTCATTTACCGAAGGCTTCAATTTATAATGATTTCTTGCGAACAGTGGTCACTGTGAATGTTGGAGAAGCCGAAAATTCGGCACGATTTGCTCGTCCTGTTGGAAATAAATTATCTCATGGTTCAGGCTTTTTTGTGAATGACCAAGGACTTATTTTAACAAATTTTCATGTGGTGAAAGATTCCGTTTCAATTGAAGTGGTTGCAGAGGGAAAACATTATTGGGCAGAGTTGGTGGGATATGATGAGTGGGTTGATATGGCATTACTCAAGATTGATGCAGTGAATACGCCTTGGTTGAAGATCGAACCGGAACAGAACATGGCTGGAGTTGGGGATGAGGTATTGGCTATTGGTTCACCTTTAAGGGGAGATCTGGAATACTCAGTTTCCAAGGGAATCGTGAGTTCTTATCGAATGATGGGGGGATACCCGCTTGTGCAAACAGATGCTGCGATAAATCATGGAAGCAGTGGAGGACCACTTGTGCACTTGAAGAGCGGAAGTGTTATAGGGATTATTACAATGCGCTATTTTGGGCAGGGCATTGGATTTGCACTGACCGGAGATGCTATCGTCCATTTCCTAAAGGAAAGTGGAGCAAAAAATGGGAGAATAAGAAGCGGAAAAAAAGCTAATAAAGGAGAGGCTTTATCCGAGTAAGGAGTAATTCCTCTTCATTTAAGAACCTTCATACGCATGGATTTCCTGGGCTTTATCCGCCCATTTTGGAAGATCCTTTTTTCGCCATTTATGAGTCTTCTGAAGGGTTTCTTCGAAATCTCTATCTGCCTGTTTCATCATTAGCTGATTGATCGCAGTATAGGCGATGTCTTCCATCTTGATATCTAAGCTTTTGGCGAGCCTTTGAATAGGTTCGTATTCTTCTGCTTCCAAATGTAATCTAATTGTAGGCACAACGCTCCTTTCTTACCACTAATCTAGTGGGTTGAGCTTCTTGTTGCAAGCTTGGTCTATGAAAAGGAGATAGACGGGACGGATATTAGAGGAGCCTCTGCCATATATTAGTTTCTAGAAGAAAGATATCTATTTGTTAAAGAACACTTGCAGGAAGGTGAAGGATTTACTATAAGCATCAGGAATAAAATACATTAGCAAAAGTCGTAAGAGTTTTCAGGGAGGTGAAATGTTTGATCGTTACCGCGATTTAGAAACCCATAGCCCCTGAAATAAGATGAACTTGATACGAAAATCCTTTTTTTACCTGTTGTTTTTTCTTTTTATTAGTGGAGGGCATGCTGCTTCTGGGAATGGTTTTGAAGGTGAATGGTTGTATTCCAAAACAGATGATTTTGAATTGATCAGTAACACTTCAAAGCGCAGCACACAGGAAATCGTAGAGGACTTATACGAATTTAAAAATGCCTTTGAACACGTTTTTGCAGGGATAAAAAAATATCCAGATCCTTATTTTATGTATGTTATATGCAAAGATAAGGACACTTTAAATGCGTTTTTCAAAGGAGAGGGTAAATTGATAGGAGATAATGCAGGTGTAATTGGAGGTGACAATGAAGTAAGATATGCGGCAATCAATGCGAGAAAATGGGGAACTCGGTCATCTAAGGAGCTTGCATTTCAACAGTACACTCAACGTCTTTTAGCTAAATCAGGAGAGGCGCTTCCTCTGTGGTTTGAAGTAGGAATAGCAACGACCTTTCAATCTTTTCAAGTAACCCGAAAAAATGCGGTTTTTGGTCACCCGAATAAAGGCGCCCTTAATTATTTTTTAAATGAAAATACAGATTCATTCATGCCCTTTGATGAGTTTCTTGCACTCAAACCCAATTCATCTGAGTTTAAAAAATTCGGTGCGAGACAGGGTTTTTATTCCACTTCGTGGGCGTTTACACATTTCTGTATGTTTGGTCGAGAGGGTAAGTATAAAGAGGCTTTTCTTCAGTTTGTGGATGCAAATAAGGCCGGAGATAGATCGGAAGATACCTTTAAGAAACTTTTTGGAATGTCTTTTGCCCAGGCTAAACTTGAAATTAAGAGATATTTGGGTGGAGGTATAAATGCAGTGAAACAAGAGCGTTATAACGTGATCAAGGTTCCAACGAATGAATTGCCTGAAAAATATCAGTGTTCTCTACAGAAATCGAAAGAAGCGGATGTGAGGCGCATATTGGGTGGAATTCTTGCCCTAATGGGGGATGGAAATGGAGATAAGTATAAGCAACGGCGGCAAAGATCTCGAGAGATTCTTGTCAGTGCACGTATTGAAAATCCTGGAGATCTGAAATTGACTGCGATGATGGGGCTGCTTGAGCATTTATCTGGTAATTTGGAAAAAGCGGAAGAGTTGTATGAAGAAGCGATTTCGGGTGAAGTCGATGTTCCATCTGTTTACATAAATTTAGTAGAGTTGAAGTTGAAGAAAAGGAGGGAGGCTTCATCAGAGAACTTGACGACTAAAGAGATGGTTCCATTGCTAGAGTTGCTCTATCAAGGGCGGTCATTGGGAAGTTCTGGTAGTCGATTGTATCGTACGGTTGCCGAAGTATACTTATTTTCGGATTTTGAGCCAAAGAAGGGTCACTTGGCTATTTTGGATGAAGGTTTGAGGTCGTACGCTAGAGACTATGAATTGGCGCTTAAGACGATTCAACTGAAGTATAAAGCTGGATTGAACGAAGAGGCAGATTTTTTGTTAGCTCGTTATTTAAATGCGAAACTTCCTGAAGAGGTAAAAGAATCATTTAAGATCTTTTCCGACTCTTAAAAGGCACAATACAGGAAAAGAGGTGTCTATTGTGTTCTGCCTCATGAGGAAATATAATTCCTTGTGTTAGCAAAACTTAACTCCCTCAATAGAAACACATGATTAGAGCGTTTTTTTACCCATGGGCTTTTTTCTGTCTTTGTTTCGGCTCTTCTTTATGTGGGGGTGTCTTTGAGGATGAATGGGTGTACACCAAAACGAAAGATTTCGAATTAATTAGTAATACTTCGGAAAGCAAAACATACGAAATCATAGAGAGTTTATACGAATTCAAAGGTGCTTTTGAAAAAGTCTTTACGGATTTGAAGAAATACCCGGACCCTCATCTGTCGATTGTCATCTGCAAGGATAAATCGACGTTGATTTCGATGTGTAAGCTGGAAAAGAAGGATGGTAAAGCATTGGCAAATGTTGCGGGTCTTTTTGGAGGAAATGATGAAGCCGGGTATGCTATCATAAACGCGAAGGATCAGGGGTGGGGCTTTTCGAGAGAGATATTATGTCACGAATACGTTCATTACCTTCTTTCAAAGTCGGGTGGAAAAATTCCTTTGTGGTTTGGTGAAGGCGTTGCGATGGCTTTTCAGAATTTTCATATAAATCGGAAGAATGCAGTTTTTGGCCATCCGGATTACAATGCACGATATTTTGTAACAAGTTACGTTAATTCCCCCATGCCATTGGGTGAAATGTTTTTGGTTGATCAAAATTCATCTGCGTATCGAAATCATGGGGCCGCCTATCATTTTTATTCTACTTCATGGGCGTTTACTCACTTCTGCCTATTTGGACGAGGAGGTGAATATAAAGAGGCTTTCCTAGAGTTTTCGGAAGCAAACAAGAAAGGAGATAGATCCGAAGAGACCTTTAAAAGACTTTTTGGAATGTCGTTTTCTCAGGCCGAAATACAACTGAAGAAGTAATTGGGAGGTGGTCGTTATAAGCTAAAGCCAGAACGTTATACCGTAATCAAAATTCCCTCTCTGGAGTTACCGAGGAGATACAGACTTTCTCTAGAGAAGCCGAGAGAGGAGGATGTTAGGAGGATTGTAGGTGGAATTTTAGCTCGTAACACTTCTGCGGAAAGAAGACAAAGAGCTCGGGATATTCTGGTGGGCGCTAGTATTGAGAATTCTGGGGACCCTGAGCTTACAGCGACGATGGGATTACTTGAAGAATCATCTGGCAACTATGTTCGAGCCATAGCGTTGTATGAAGAAGCGATTGCAGGCAATGTTGGATACGCTCCAGCCTACGTGCGTTTGGCTGAGTTGAAATTTAAGAAACGAAAAGCCGATTTATGGGAGAATCTGACTGCGAATGAAGCCCTCCCATTACTGGAACTTCTCTTAAAAGGCCGTTCTTTGGGATGTAGTGGTAGTCGATTATACCGTGCCATCGCAGATGTTTATTTGTCTTCGGATCTTAAAATCAAAGAGGGGCACCTGGCTGTTTTGGATGAGGGCTTGGAGGTCTATGCTAAAGATTACAGATTGGCCCTCAGAATCGCTGAATTGAAGTACAGTTCTACTTTGAAGGGAGAGGCAGATATTTTGGTGTCTCGCTACCTGAAGACGAATATTCCTGAATGGGCGAGAATGTCATTTCGGTCTCTCAGAGATTCTCCAGAAGAGTACAATCAGTCAGTTGAAATGATAGAAGAGTCTAAAGAGGAAGAAAAGAAAGTCATAGCGAAGTGGGAGCAACCTCTTAATTCCATTTTTCAGTGAAGAGTTGGGCAAGGTGTCAAATCGGTTAATATACCCTTTCGTGGCTTTTCGCTTTGCACTGAATAGGGGATCGCGTTAGGGATTTATCGTGAATCATATCAAAAGGAATATCCTCATGAAATCCCCTATGAACCTACGATTAAAACATCTGCAAAAGTTATTGGCATTATCAGTTCTCATGATGCCTTTGTTAGGCGTTTCCCATGCAAATTCTGATTTTTCCGGTCGCTGGGAAATCGACACTTCAAAAAGCACGGCTCTCGATCCTTGGAGGTCGCTGGCCATAGAAATCGTTGTAGACGGTGACCAAGTGTCGATCACGCGTCACTATGGAGGGGGCTCACGCGTGGCACAGGAATCAATGACGGTTGATACGAGTATTCCATCTCAGACTGTAGAGGTCGAAGGTTGGTGGGATAACCGTCATATTGGAGCTTATTTGGGCGGGGGGAAGGAGCAAACGGTTTCAGCTGAATGGGTAGATGATGGCCAGACACTTCAGCTCAACATTGAAATGATTTTGGAGACTTCCCAAGCTGAAACCTCTGTTCGTGTTTTGCGTGAAATGAGGTTATCCAGAGATGGAAAGACCCTGCGCGTGCTTCAACTGCGTTCGAGTCGGAATCAACCAATTGTTCGTGTTTTCACTAAGGCTTAATCCTTGACCCACATTTTTAGATGAAGACACAAATATCATTTTTAAAATCACTTGCATTAGTTGCGGTGGTTGTTGCCGTGTTGGCTTTCACCAATCGAAGCATGGCTTCTGAAAAAGAAGCGTATGTGATGCAGATGTCAGAAGATTGGGCGATAGATGGTGATCTTCCTGTTCATTCACTCCTTCTTAGTTTGCAAGGGTTAGCTAATCGTGAGGGGCCACAGCTTTATTTTGAATATCAGCCTTCATGGCCCTGGAAGATTACAAAACCTTTGCGGGACTTTTATGAAAGACGGCATGGCTATTCTTTTACTCTGCTAGAAACAGCATCTGAGGCATTGGAGCTTTTTTCGGGTGCAGCGAAGGGTTATGTTGTATGGGATAAGGAAGTTCGAACTTCTCTGATCGTTGCGTTCACTGTTGCGGGGTTGGAAGATGTTGTTGTGGTATCGGAGGAGTTGATTCCTTTGGTCGAGCAGTATGGCCTGAAAAAGGTAGTGGACTTACGCGGTGATTTTACGGGTATGCCGGATCATGAGATCTATAAAATTGCGATGGATCGTTACTGGGATCGCTGCAGTCGGGATATTGTTATTTGGATGGGTGGCGAACATGGGAATAGAATGCAGCCGGGGATGGCTGACTGGGGAATCTATCGGAAGGCGTTCTTTACGGACCTTTCGAACAACCCTGAAGATCCCGAAGAGCTAGTTCTGACGAATAAAATTTATACCGAACAGAACCCACAGAGTTTTGTGATGGGATGGCATTCCTATGCGAAAGATACTGAAGGGCAGCAGACTAGTCTGATTTCAAGCTATGGATTGCGCATGGAAGGTCTGAATACGCTGCCCAATCTCAGCTTCAATAATCAAGTTCCATTTACAGAAGATTTTAAGTTTACGAATAATCACAATGTAGAGCCTGATGAGGTGGTGATCCCAGAGGATAAGGTCTATGTCTCGTTAGTTCAGACGGATAGCATCGGGATCGGTGCCTGGACAAAGCCTGGACGAGGCAGTATTCCATATGCGTGGCAGGTCTCAATGAGTTGGGTGGATACCGCCCCGTCCTCTCTTCAGTTTTTCTTTGAAGGATCTCTGCCGAATGACTACTTTATTGCTGGGCTTACGGGTCCGAGTTATATGTATCCTAAGCCAATTCCGGCTGATGCCTTTCCTATTTTGATGACAGAGGCTAAACGCCAGATGAATATTTTGGATCTTCGAGTCATGGAGTCGATGGATTATTCCGAAGGAAATCGTCATGTTGGTAATACGGAGCTTACGAAGGAAGTTGGGGACCGCTATTATGAGAATTTCCCCGATGTAATCGGTTTTATTAACGGTTATGGGAGTGCGCGAACCTTTGATCTGAGAGATGATCGTCCCATGATTTCCTATGATTACTACCTTGGCCTTCGTCGCCCTGCAGAGGAGGCGATAGCTGATTTGGAAGAGTTGATTAATCTAAATAAGGAACGTCCTTACTTCATGCTGGTTCATGTGAGGGAATCGAAAAGTATCGAAAAAACAGTCGATATAATTGAAGGCGTGAGCGAGCCGATTGAAGTCGTTCCTCTGGATGTCTTTCTGAAGATGGCGGCGAGCAAGAAAACATATAGGACAAGGTTTCAGCAACCGGATGATCCGATTGTTCGGAACCCTCACCCTTAAGAGCTTCTTGTTTTCTCCCCTGACGTGAGGAAGCCCGGACCAATCAGGTTCATTTTCTTACATACAGATTATGACTGCCAAACACTCCCACCTCTCCGCCGAATTGATCTCTCTCCAAACGATTTGGAGTCAAAAAGACAGCGGGCAACCCCACAACGCTTTCACCGACATGATCCGCTTTCAGGATCGATGGTATGTCGGTTTTCGTGAAGCGCTTAAGCACCACGGTGGACTCGCGGGCAAGGGCTCCATGCGCGTCATCAGCTCGGCCGACAGAAATACGATTGGCGAAAATCAAATTTTATGAATAACTTTGCGCCACCCTTTGATATGAGGGTGGCGTCTTTGTTGCTCATTGGTATCATTATCCTGTTAAATTGATCGTAAGTTCGTTTTATAGATGAAAATACATAGAATTCTTTTAAAATGTGTTCTGTTAACTTCGGTATTAGGGACGCCTGTCGCTTATTCTGACCAAACCGAATCTTCAGAGAAGAAGGCATATGTTATGCAGATGTCTGAGGATTGGACAATAGACGGTGATCTTCCCGTCCATTCTTTGTTACTCAGTTTACAGGGATTGGCTAATAGAGAGAATCCTCAATTGTATTTGGAGTATGGACCTACTTGGCCGTGGCAAATCACCAAGCCTCTGAGGGCCTTTTATGAGAGGCAGCATGGATTCTCTTTTACCAAATTAGAGACGCCAGCTGAAGCTCTGGAAATTTTTGCGACAGTGGCAAAGGGGTACGTTGTCTGGGATAAAGAAGAACGGACTTCACTGATCGTAGCCTTCACTGTTGCGGGGCTGGAGGACGTTG
>CAXMUM010000071.1:0-9234 GCA_964196585.1 uncultured Opitutaceae bacterium | reverse complement strand
CATAGGATATTTTATTTAGAAGAGTTTTTTCTAAGGGAAAAGTAGAAAACAAAGTTTCGATATTTAACTTGTCAATAGTAGTAATTATTTCATCAAAATCTGAATTAACAACTAGGCCAAAGCAAAATCTTCCAGTTCCCATTGGACATGTAGCTCGCTCTTACTGTGGTTTTCTGTGAGGTTTTTTGTAGCCAAGTAGCTGTTGGTGATTCGTGGATAATTTCGTGTTTCTAGGCTGACGTCTTTCCAGATGCCGGCACTCACGATTCGAGGCATAATATCCCATCCATACATGTGAGACGCCTTTCTTACCGAAAGTGATTCGGTCTTCCCGGGTAATGTCCATTCATTGGGGCCTGGTTGATGTTTCTCTCCTGCTAAAACGGCTGAACCGATAATGACAGACAAGTTGTGAATCAGTCCTGATTGGCTGAATGGAGAAATATTAAATTCGTGAGAAACCAACATATTGTTTGTTTCACCGAGCAAGGTCCCATTCAGGTAGATTTGTGCTAAGCAATCGATGCCTTCAAAAAGAAGGAATGTTTTTTGATTCGGTTCGGCTTTCGGTATTTCGATTTCTTTTTGGTAGCACCACCAATGCTTCTCCCATTTCAGCGCATCATAAATCTGATCACCTTCTTCTAATGAAGGGAGCAGTCCTTGTCTTTGCAGATCGAGTTCAACGTTTCCCGGTACCGTTGCAGCGATAGAGTTTTCTGAGTGCTGTTGCACCTCGTTGAGGGAAGGGATACCCGAGCTGAATTGTTGTCCATAGGATAGTTTCCATGTTCCGTTTAGCGAAGATCTGTTCATTTAGTCATATCCAGAAAACCTTTGAGTAATAGCATCCCGTCGATCGCCTTAGTTCGGTCTAAAAATCTAAAATCTCATCAACACATTGAGCTTCCTTTTGGGCAGCTCTTTAGATGTAGCGCAGGAAGAGGTCGATAAAAGGATCTACTATAAAATTGATGCCTTTAAAAAAGTAGGAAGCAATGCCCGCAACTTCCCCCCATCCGCTGCTTCGTTCAGATTTTTCAGTTTCAGTATCTCGAATCTGAATAAATCGAACAGGTATGGCCAATCGGCATCGAGCGGGTCGCCCATGTATGAGTGCCGGTTCAAATTCTGCTCGGGCCAGCGCATCCAATGCAGCTTGTTCAAAGCGCCAATCCGAAGAATAGAGTACCTGTCGTTCAGTAGTTCGTCCATCTTCTGCGATTACGAAACCGATCACGATTGCTGCGTCTGGGATGTTTCTATTTTCGAGCTCTCTTGGATACTCGGGAAGAGGCATGTAGAGAGCCCTTGGGAGGCGATCATCTAAACCTGTCAGCAAACCATTGGCATCCCCAATCTGAATATCAGAGCTTCTGTCGTAGACGCTTTGAGATGGAGTCGTCTGGCATCCCCACAGTAAAACGGATAGAAAAACAAAGCATAGGGGTAGGGAGATTCTCTTCATCCCCTCCATGTCCCTAATATGCAGTATTCGGTCATCATTATTTCGACTTAGTAGATGGTTCTTAAACACATTTTTGGACCCTGTCTACTGTGGAATCCATCTGGGTAAATGAAGACCACTTGTTTATTTGCCAACGGATGTGTTTTCCGGGACCAAAACTCCAAAATGCTTCGACGTCGCTTTGAGACGTTTCTGGGTCATTTCCTGATAGGCATCTGAATGGTAAAAAGCTTTCGCTTTTTCCATTGTATCAAATTTAAAAACAATGGTCTGATGTCCGAGGTCTTTGCCCTCAAGAATCTCTGTTTCTCCTTCGTAGACCAGTAAATCGGAGATGGAGGTCATGACAGTTTCTCTCGCTTCATTCTGGTATTCCCTAAAAAGAGCTTCGTCGTCTATCTGATAGTTTAGGATGAGATATGCCGTCATTTTATACCTTGAGATAATTGATTATAGGAGGGCTGTTCCGCGTTTACAGAGTTGAATGGCGAGCCCCCAGGGGTCGCGCAGCATTGCCAAATGGGAGCCATCCTCAAAGTGAGTCTCATTTAGAAGTGTGGCGCCAGCTGCAACGAGTTTCGCCTGATCAGCCGAAGGGTCTTTCGAGATGAAGGCAAGATGTAGGAGCTGGGGTTTCATCTCGGCATAGTTAGGTACTTCATCCTTTGGATTATTGTAAATTTCAATCATCACAGATCCGCTGCTATCTGTCAGGAAATGCATATAGGGTGGTTCGTCCAGTTTCCGAGCAACTGACATCCCCAAGTTGGTAACATACCAGGCGGCCATTTTGATGGGATCGCCTACGTTGATGGCAAAATGTTCGATTCTCATTTGTTGATCATTTTTTTTAGAATGGACAGGCTGCGCTTGCACAGCTGGAAGGGAAACCCCCAGGGATCTCTCATTGTAATAAGGAGGGAGTCATCTTCGAAATGGTTTTCATTGAGCAAGGTTGCGCCAGCTGATATCAGGTTTCGTTTATCCACATCGGGATCATCAGTCGAAAAAGCGATATGAACCATCAAAGGATTTTTCGCGGCATAGTCGGGAATCTCATCATCGGGACTGTAGTAGAGCTCGAGCATCACGGACCCATTCTCGTCAGCCAGGTAATGTGTATAGGGAGGTATATTTAATTTCTGGATGACTTTTAAGTCGAAGTTTTCGACATACCATTCTGCCATCTCAGTAGGCTTGGTCACATTAAAGCCAAAGTGTTCAATCTTCATTGATCGTGTTTTTCGAAGGTAACAAGAATTACTCGGCTGAAAATTTATAGACAGTTGTTGAATTATAAACCTGTCCGGGATCCAAACGGACCGACTTGAAATGCGGCTGATTTGGAGCGTCAGGGAAATGTTCGGTTTCCAGGCAAAATCCCGCCCGTGGCCCATAGAAAACACCGTCCTTTCCCTCCAGTGTTCCATCGAGGTAATTGGAGGTGTAGAATTGGACTCCTGGTTCAGTCGTGGACACTTCCAATTTTCGGCCGGATGCAGGGTCATAAGCCGTTGCCGCCAAAGCCATTTCCCCAGGGACTTTGCGGTTTAAAGCGAAATTATGGTCATAACCACCGCCAAGTCGAATGGCCTCTTCATCTGCGCCAATGTCTCTGCCAATCGGTTTTGCTTTGCGGAAATCCAGAGCTGAACCATCAAGGGATGCTACTTCACCTGTTGGAACCTGTCCGGCATCGTAGGGGGTATAAAAGTCTGATTCTATCTGCATTTCCTGTTTCAGCACATCACCACTGGCATGGCCTGCTAAATTAAAATAGGCATGCTGTGTCAGATTGAGAACGGTTGGCTTTGTCGTTGTCGCTCTATATTCAATAACCCATTCATTTGCTTCGGTTAATTTGTAGAGGACTCTTGTATCCAATTTACCGGGATAACCCTCTTCACCATCAGCGCTGATGTATTGGAGTTCAATTCCCTGAAAATCAGCGCCTTCGAAGTAGTTGCCTTCCCAATCTACTTTATCGAATCCCTTTAATCCTCCGTGTAGGTGGTTCACCGTGTTATTGGCGGCCACTTGATAGACGACCCCGTCGAGTTGAAATTGGGCATTCTTCAGGCGATTCCCTAGACGACCTATCAGAGCGCCAAAGTAGGGGGGGTTGTTCAAGTAAGCATCGGCATTTGGTAGTCCCAGAACGATGTCTGAAAGGTTTCCGTCCCTATCGGGCACTAGAATTTCAGTGACAATTCCTCCAAAGTTCAAAGCTGTGAGCTTGATGCCGTTTTTGTTTTCTAGGGTAAAAGATTCCATATGGTGTAAAAGGTTTACAAAGCACCGCTTTGGAGGTGAAGACTTGGGAGTTGAGGTCTGCTATCGATCTCCTAGAACGTTTTTGAGTGTTTCACGGATTGTATCAACCATGATCTGTGTTTGCCGATCGATTTCGAAATTCACTCGATCACCTGTTTTTTTCTGATCAAACGTGGTCAAACGAAGGGTTTCCGGTATGAGGTAAACTTTAAAAGTCCCCGCCTTCTTGTCCAGTTCACTCACCGTTAAACTGCATCCGTTCAAAGCAATAAATCCTTTATTGAAAATGTAGGGGAGATAGGCCTCTGGAAATTTAAAAGTCGGAACAAAATTATTTTCTGGCCTATCAATCGCTACGATCTCAGTCGTCCCATCAATATGCCCGCTGATGGGATGTCCCCCAATTTCGGCACCTGCTTTGGCGGAGCGTTCGATATTAACCCTGTCACCTGGCTTGAGCTGCCCAATAGTGGTCAGTTCAAGCGTCTCAATCGAGGCATCAAAAGTTGCGAGATCACCTTCGACTCCAACTACGGTCATACAGACGCCATCGATACTGACACTTGCTCCTGATTTGAGGCCTTCCAGGTGGGTTGCATCGAGTTCCACGGCAAAGGTGGCTGACCCGCTTTCGCGTTTCAATTGGGCGATGGTGAATGTCCCGGTAACGATTCCCGTATACATGTGCTATTCCTGTTTTTAAGAAAATGAGTGAACTGGAGAAGCTTGGATATTTTGACCGTCTTGTCCATCCTGTTAAGGATTATTAGACATGATCTAAAGTAAAACGATCAACTAGAGGCAGGTTTCGTTGCTTCGTTCTCCCTGGTTCTGCTTTGGAAGATCCATACCGGGCCATCCCAGCCAGTGAGACCATCCCTATGTTCTTTTACTCGACCAAGGGTGTAGGCGTATAAAGCCTTTCGCCAAAAATGAGTGGCTGTCAGATTCTTCTTCTGTGTTTTCACTTCCCATTCTCCGGGAAATTGATCGAAGACATGGTAGGCCAGTATTTTTCCCAATCCCTTGCCTCGATAGCGTTTCAGGATAAAGAATTCTGCGATGGAATTCTGGCTGGCTCCGGAAATAGTGGCTTGATTGACCAAAACAAAGCCGGCCAGCTTCCGTTTGACTCTCAGGATGTAGGGGTAACGTTCTGGCTCCGTCCAGTAATGGTCCAGATAGCGATATCCGAATTCTCCAAATTCATTGAGGTCAATGTTTTGGATTTCACTAAATTCATAGGTGCACAATTCGAGCATCTTTCGCAAAAGATGCTTTTCATCGAGTTGGGCTAGTTGAATATCAACTTTCATTTAATCATGCATTGATCGCGCCTAAATCCAAATTGTTCATACAATCCATGTGCATCCTTGGTTCGCAGCATCTGTCTTGATTTTGGGATACCTGGATGGTCTTGGATGAAGGTCATTATTTTCTTTCCAATACCCTGTGATCGGTAGTTAGGGTCGACAATTACATCGGCTATCCATGAAAAGGTAAAAGTGTCTGTCACTACTCGGGCAAACCCTATCTGTGTTTCTGCGGCAAAAACGGAAATACAGATGGAGTTTTCGAAGGCTTGTTTGTTCTGTTCTTTCGATCGATCATACGCCCAATAGCTATTTTCAAGAAAATGCTGGACCCGGTCCAGATCCACCTGAGAGCGGTCATCTGTTATTCGAAAGTCTCCAAATTCTTTCTCCATATTATGCCTTATTCGTTGGGAGTGTAAACCCGATGAACACCACTCACTGAAATTCTGGGACGTAAGCCACCGGAGATCAGATGCATTTCCCCCTTAATGATACCTGCCAAAATGCCATGTCTTGGTTCAGGCATCGGTTCTAGTTTTTCCCATTTATCCGTTTTGGTGTCATAACACTCGACTGTATCATAGCACTTCCAAATGTTTTCACCACCAAAGACATATATTTTACTCTGATGGACGACTGAACCAAACCCACCTCTGGCAGTTGGGATATCCTTTTTTCGGGTCCATTGATTCGTCTCTATATCAAAGCATTCCACATTGTTCAGTTTGAATCTCAAATCATCTTCATGCCCTGAGATAGCATACAATTTTTTACCGACCGCTTCCATTCTTAGGTGATCCCTGGCACTGGGCATAGATGGCCTCTTTGCCCATTTCCCTGTCTGGAGATCATATCTATAGAGAGAATCAGAGATGTTTTTGTCCTTATTGATCCCTCCGGTATACCAGATGCAACCATCAGCGACAGTGACACCTCCGGCTCCCAGAACCTCGGGCAAAGGTTCACCCTTCGACCATTTCCGGGTCTTTGTATAATAAATAAAGAGAGTGTTTTGAGGCGTATAATTCGCCAGCATGATTCCTCTTACCCGAATACCTAACGGTCCAAAACCACCGACCACATATACTTTATCCCCAGCGGAAACGACTCCTGCGTGGTTTCTCTTTTCAGGAAGGTCAGCTAGTTTTTCCCATTCATCGGATGCGGGATCATAGGCATAAAAATGCCCATAGGTTTGAGCTCTAAAACCAAGTCCACCGACAACATAGAACTTATCGTTACAGACAGCTCCACTTCCTTCGGTAATACTCACTGGGAACGTCGCTTTTAACTGATAATTACCTGAGGTATTTCGATGTTCTTCTACTAAGGGGTAAAAAGTTCTGGCGTATACCCAATACCACATCACGCCGGTAAAAGCGACGATACCTAAAATACCGAGATATAGAAATGGTCGTAATAATTTCTTCATTTTCAGTTAGCTTATCAATTTGGGTACAAAAATCTAACCATAGACAATCTTCATAATTGTCCGGTTAAATCAAATCTCATCCGCATCCAGCAAGTGGTGGTCAAACCATGCGACAGCACTTGGCCAAACCTGTGGTGTCCACTCATTCTCTGGACTGTAGACAAATCCATGGCCCGAGCCGTGAGTCGGGAGAAATTGTACGGGGCAGCCGGCCTTCATCAGGGCATCGACCATCAGGTGAGTCTGCTTGCACGGAACAGTCGGGTCATCTGGGTCATGGATCAAAAGCATCGGCGCTGAGTCTTCCGTAACGTGCAGGGCAGGAGAGGCGGCAATCCATTCCTCCTTTTTTTCGGAGATAGGACCACCCAGAAAATTAAGCCAGTGTGGGTTGATCTCTCCGGTTTCGTCCCAGATGGCACAAAAATCGTGAACTCCATGAACATCCACTACGCAGTTTGCTTTGGAGGAGATACTTTTTTCTTCATTTTCCAACACACCGAGACAAGCCACCAAGTGACCGCCGGCCGAGCTACCCATGGCACCTATTTTATTTGGGTCGATGGTGAAGCGTTTTGCATTTTGGCGCAGCCACCTCATACCGGCCTGGCAGTCTTCGACGGCAGCGGGAAAGACAGCTGTTTCGACAAGTCGATAATCAATCGTGCAGGTCACGTAGCCAAAGAGCGAAAGACGATGCGCATGCCAGAGAAAGGCATCCCGTGAACCCAATCGCCAACCGCCACCATGGGCAAAGAGCACAGCTGCTTTATTGGCATTCTCCGAATCAGGTAAAAAGACATCGACCATTAGCTCCTGGTCCCCCGGGCTACTGAAACACTCCGTCAAGTCGGGAGCAGGTGTTTCCGCATCATAGTACTTCATGCACTCCATTCTTTTGTACAGCGCCATTCAGGCAAGGTTGAAAAAAGGCTTCTTATGGATTGTTCAAAATTGAGAAGTCCCTTGTTTCCAGTAGGTATTGATCCAGCCAGGCAACAATGTGGAACCAGGATTTTTGTGCCCAGAAATCCTGTGGGTATTTGACAACTGCATGACCTGATCCCACTGCAGGTAGCACTTGCACCGGACGACCAGCTTTCATCAATGCATCGGCCATGAGCAAAGCCTGTTGATAGGGGACGACTGGATCGCCGGGGTCATGTATCAGAAACATTGGAGCAGAATCCTCTGTGACATCTTTGGCGGGGGAGGCAGCAATCCAATTTTCTCTCACTTCGGAAATGGGTCCTCCCAGGAACGTCATCCAGTTGGGGTTGAGTTTTCCCTTTTCCTCCCAGATGGAGACAAAGTCATGAACGCCATTCACATCTACCACGCAGTTGGCTTTAGAGGAGACACCCATCTCCTTATTTTCCAAGACTCCTAAACAGGCTACCAGATGGCCACCTGCTGAATTTCCCATGGCTCCAATTCGATCCGGTTGTATCTTGAATCGGTCTGCGTTTTGACGCAGCCATCTCATACCCGCTTGGCAATCCTCGACGGCCGCTGGAAAGGGAGCGACACCAGAAAGCCGATAACTGATACTGCAGGTAACGTAGCCACGCAGTGAAAGACGATGCGCATGCCAGTGGTATGCATCGCGCGCTCCTCCTCCCCAACCGCCTCCATGCACAAAAAGCACTGCTGCCTGATTTGCCTTTTCAGGATCAGGTAGATAAAGGTCTGCCATCAGCTCCTGACCATTTGGACGATTGTAGCATTCAGTTAAGTCGGGAGCAGGCGCTTTCCCGTCATAGTAACTCATGTCGTGCATTCTTCCTTTCAGAATCATACAGGCAAGAGCGTTTTGATAATTTTGGTGATGCTTAAGCTGGGCTCATTTCTGTTTTCGAAAAGCGTCGAAAGCAGATGATAAGGGCGACTGTATTCAAAAGAAGGAAACCGATTCTCACAATACCGCTGAAGTTGATCCATTGCCATTCAAGTTTGGTGTCCGTCCATTCAGGTAGGATGATGGGTGTTGTTTGATGTGCCTCAAGGACCCCTTTGCTCACGTAATCATGCATCACATCATGTAGTGCCATGAAATCGCTGATTGTCAGAACAAAGGTGATGAGACAAAGAGCCAGACTGAGTTTGATGAGAAGGAGTAGGGATGAGTTTTTCATGAGAGTTGTTGCAAAGAATTGTAAGTAGTTAGGATATAAAGCGTAAAGGATATCTGGTCATTGCCTTCGCATATATTAGGAAAGAGTGGTTTAAATTGTCTTGGAATTTTTGGACCCGATAGGCTGAGTCAACTTCTGACTTTCATGAGAAGCCCTGTCTTTAGTCTGTGGGTTCAGTATGCACTTGCGCTGAATGGCATAATAACGTTCGTTGAAGGAGGAAATAATACCCTATGGCAATTCGAGTCGGAATCTGTGGCGTTGGATCATTCGCGGAGTGTTTCATTCCTCTATATAAACATCATCCCGATGTGGAAAACGTCGTCCTTTGTGATCTGGATGCGGAGAAGCTGGCTGCCAAATGTGCGAAGTTCGGGATCGAAGACCATTGTGCTTCACTGGATGAGCTATGCGAGATGGATGTGGATGCCATTGTTATTATCACCCAGCATCATTTACATGGTCCTCAGGCCGTTAAGGCATTGAAGGCGGGCAAGCATGTTTACTCGGCAGTTCCCTCTGCTATATCGCTGGAGGAAATCACAGAATTGGTGAGAACTGTGGAGGAAACGGGCAATATGTATATGATCGGTGAAACGAGCTACTACT
>CAXMUM010000070.1:0-9236 GCA_964196585.1 uncultured Opitutaceae bacterium | reverse complement strand
CAGCCAAAATCATGGCCATTGGTTTCATTTGCATTCCGGTCATGTCACCAGGGGTTGAGCCTCGGATACCTTTTTTGAAATTTGAAATCTGGCGAAGGATATACCAATCCTGAAGATGGATTAGTCCGGGAGCATTTAAGAGTTGGTTTCCTTTTGCATCCGGTCCGTGGCAAGCCATACAGACCGCATATGTCATTTTACCTTTTTCGGGGTCACCACCTTCGGTCGTTCTTTCCGGTAATTTACCTGGAAGAGTCGCTACGTATGCGGAGACATTTTTGACATTCCTCTCACTCAGGCCCTCTTTGGGATTCTTCTGATCTTTTTCGTTCACGAAAAGAGTAAGTGCCATGGGCCTCATTTGCATCCCAGGTAAGTCGTCGATATGAGTGCCTCGGTGCCCTTCACTAAATTTGTGAAGCTGAGCTTCAACATACCAGCGCTCAAGACCTGCAATAGCCGGTGCATTGACGGCCTCATTTCCCAATCCGTCTTTTTGATGACAAGCCATGCAAAGGGTATACAGCTGTTTACCTCTGGCCAGGTCATCTGCGTGTTCAGCGGGTTCATTTTCTGCAAAGGCGACTTGAGTTGAAGCAAGTAAAAGAAGGACAATCAAAGCCTTGGAAATGGCTTTTCCGGATTTTTGGGTAGAAGAAGTGAAGAAGTTCCTAAATCTCATAGGCTTATTAAGAGAGCGAATTGGGAAAATAAACGGCATTTATCGTTTTGCATCTGACTGAATGTCAAACAGGAAATAGTTGATAAGACTTAGCTTTAAGGTGTGCTTATGCTGGAATCGTAAATGTGGAAGGGTTGTTGTGGAAGATGGTTTGGTGAGGTGCAAAAAAACATCTAGTATAAGATACGAGGATCACATGCCAATAATTGCATACTAAACATCTGCTAAAGCAATCACAACGAGATATGTAGTTGAGAGGATAATAGATGTTATTAGAAGTGCAGAAAATGGCACTTCAAGCCGGGTACCACTGGTAATTGAAGAGATAGATGAGGACTCCAGTGATGGAGACGTAGTACCAGATGGGAAATGTCCATTTAGCCCAGGCTCTGTGTCGTTCAAATTTTTCCTTTAGCGCAAGCGTAAGAGTTGTCAGCACAAGTGGGACGATAGCCATTGCCAAGATAATGTGCGAAATGAGCATTGGAAAATAAATTTTCCGTATGAATCCTTCGCCGTTGAACGGTGTATGAACTCCATGGACATAAATCTTGTGAGAAACATAACCCACGAGAAAGAGTATGGAGACGAGAAAGGCTGATCCCATACATGCCCGGTGAATCGTCACTTTCTTCTGTTTGATGGCGATAAACCCAATGGTTATCAGGATTGTCGCTATCGTATTGAGAACAGCGTTTAGAGCCGGAACATTGTCCATTGTCATCTCTTGCAGAATCTGAGGGTTACCATAGCCACCTATCTAGAACGAGAAATAGCAATAAGGCGGGTAGATAGAAGATAGATGCGATGAATAGCTGCCTAGCTGCGACTTCTCTTTTTTGAGCATCTCGAAACAAATTGGCTTTCCAGAGAAAGTAGATACCGAGCAAAATGGCTATGATCAGGTAGATGGGACTGCAGAATCCCAAAAAGAAGGGCAGCAGGCTGGTAACGACCAACAGGATAGAGTGAAGCATCGACCAATTGGCTACTTTATGCCCAAAACGATCGATCACTGAGAGCATGGGGAAATTAACTGACTCATAGTCATTTCGGTAAGTCCATGCGATGGCCATGAAATGAGGAATCTGCCAGAAAAAGAGAATCCCAAAAAGGATCCATCCTAATGTTGAAATGGTACCTTCAGCTGCTGCCCAGCCGATGAGCGGCGGCAACGATCCACTGATGGCGCCCACTTCAGTGGCCCAGCGGGAACGCCTCTTCATCGGCGTATAAATCAGAGTGTAGGAAATTATCGTGCTGAAGCCGAAGAGGGCGGCCAGCTCATTGACTCCAAAATAAAGCTGAGTGGTTCCGACAATCGATAGGAGAATTCCCCAAAGGATCGCATGCATTGGTGTAATGATGTGAGATGGCAGTGGGCGATCTCGAGTCCGTAGCATGATAGCGTCTGTTTTTCTCTCCATCCATTGATTGATGGCGGCTGCACCGCCTGCCGAAAGAGCTGTGCCGCAAATAAAGTTGAGCAAAAGGAGAAGGTTTCGATCTGGCTGTGCAGCCAGATAACCAACCAGAGCTGTGACAACAGATAGAAAGCTGAGCCGTGGTTTAGTTAGCTCCCAGAAACCGGAAATTATTTTCGATTTACTCTTAGTATCCACGAGAATTTCGACGGAGGAATCAATTTGATATTCGGCTCTGGTTTTAGGAGGCATGGTCAGATCTGGGAGCCCCGATACTTCGGCCCAGAGGCTCTGATTGAGCGATTGGATGTTGGGCTGGCTTCTTCGGGGGCGCCAAATGAAAAACGGTGGGAAACAAAGGTGATCGCCCAACAGGAAGCAAGGAGAAAAGCGCCTGTTAGCATGTGAATCGTTGCGACATATGAATTGCGGATTGTCCAAATCGTCAGAGCTCCGAGATAGACCTGGAGAGAGATGAGAAATAAGATGCCTATGGCCCAATTCCCAAGAGAACGACGAGTTTGGCGATCTTGCCAGATCTGGAGAAGAAAACCAATCAACCCGATGACGACAGCGACTGCTCCAACACGATGCGCAAAATGAATGCCGATACGAAAATCCCATTGAGATGGAATCAACATCAATATTCCTTCAGGGATGAGAGGAAAGGTCATGATTGCCAGTCCTGCATGGCTATGCCGCATAACAGCTCCAAGTATCAATTGCATGAAGATACAGCCGCAAGCAATGAGTCCCCATTTTTTGATAGCGGCGCTAGGTTCGTGGGAGAAACCGGATTGGCGAAGGATCCAGGAGCGTGAGCTTGCCACCGCAATGGCTACCAGCATGCAGAGAAAAATTTGTGCAGTGCACGCATGAGCGACAGCGAAACTCTGTGCGATCAGATTGTGCTCGCTCAGAATATTCAGTTGGTCGAGTTTGACACGTGCGCCACCCAAGACTCCTTGCAAGATGACAAGTAGTAAGGCGATGCGTCCGAGTCTTCTAAGCCAAAGACGTTCCTCGCGAATGAACAGCCAGAAGCAGATGGTAACGGTAAGTAAGCCCACGGTTATGCCAAGTAGCCTATGGCTATGCTCCGCCATTTTATCCGGTTCAGTCAGCCATCCATCTGGATTGATGGATCCGTTCGAAAGGGGCCAATCAAGAAAAGCCATGCCAGCTCGAATGCTGGTAGTGATACCTCCGGCGTAAAGAAGAAGAGTTGTCCAAACCAATGCCAAGATACAGAACCAGGCCAGGAATGGCTTGTAATCGAGTGTTCGGTGTTTCTGGAAGAATGGATCCATTGATTAGAGAATAAGATAGTGATGCGAAGCTATCTGACTGATAGCTGCAATCGTTTTGACAAAATTTCTTTTACGGACTGTTTAGGCGATATGAGTTATTTAGTGCGTGTTCGACGGGCGAGTCTCTCCTTTATGTTGGCAACAATCATTGTGATTGCGGGAGGCTATGGTTGTTACAAGCCAAAGTCGGCGCCCCGCAAGGAAGAAAAAGGACATTTGTTGTTGGGGCAGGTAGTTTCTATCTATAAAGAACGAAGTTCCTTGCTGGTTAAGCATGAAGCGATTGAAGGCTACATGCCGGCGATGACGATGGAGTTGTCTGTAAGCCGTGGTGATTTGGGCGCTGTTAAAGAAGGGATGTTTATTCGAGCTCGGTTGGTGGAATTGGAAGAAGGTGGCTTTGCGCTGGAGGAAATATGGCCGGATGATCCTGAAGCGGATCGCATAATGAACGGTGTCAATCGGGCATTGCATAAAGACACAGCTTCCAGAGGTCGGAAACCCTATCGAGACACGGGAGAAGCACTGCCGGAGTTTGCTCTGTACAATCAGGACAATGAAGTGGTTCAGGCGAATCAGTTCGCAGGTAAACAGATGGTGGTAAATTTTATTTATACACGGTGTCCTGATGCAACGATGTGTCCGGCATCAATGGTTAAGATGATTCAAATCCAGAGAGAGGCTGCGGAGCTCAATATTTCTGATATGGAGTTGATCTCTATTACGCTTGATCCCGGGTTCGATTCACCTGGAGTATTGCACGAATACGCTTTGGCTCGCGGAATCGATACATCCAATTTTTCATTCCTAACCGGACCGGAGTATGCCATCAGCGACTTGATGAAACAGTTGGGCGTTTTGTCCTTTCCCGAAGGTGAGTTTTACCGACATTCGCTGGCAACTCTGCTAATCAGCAGGGAAGGAAATATTGTTTATCGAGAAGAAGGTAGTAAATGGAAGCCCGACAATTTCATAGGGAAATTGCAAAAGGCTGAGTAGACGGATTTTCCGTTTATCCTCTGAGTTTCTGGATGGTCTCAGCTAGTTCACGTCCAATATCGAGAACTGCCTGATGATCTCTTTCGTTACGTAAAGCCCCGTCCTCGGTAAAGCTTTCATAGGCTTTTCGGATCGTCTTTTGATTGGGCAGAACTGTGATACCGATATTGCCGAGAAGCATTCGTAGAAAAACCAATCCTCTCATTCCTCCCAGGGCTCCAGGTGAAGCGGACATGATGCTGGCTACTTTACCTTGGTAAGCGGCAAGTGGAGGTTCATCTTCGGATTCACTTCGGGAGGCCCAATCAATCGCATTTTTGAGCAGTGGGGTAAAAGCGCTGTTATATTCCGGAGAGGCAATGAGAAATGCATCGTTCTCCATTAGAAGATGTTTGAAAGCCAGAGCTTCGGATGGGATGCCTTCGGCTTCTTCCAGGTCCTGGTCAAAAAGGGGCATAGGGTAGTCTGCCAAGTCGATGATGGTTACATCCGCGCCAGTTGATTTTGCACCAGTCGCAGCAATCCGTACGAGTTGTGAATTGTAAGAGGCGCTCCTGGCGCTACCGGAAAAAGCAAGGATCTTTGGCATAAGTAGGTGATATAAGGGGTTATCGAGTCTGTTGCGAATCAGACGAGCAATTTTATTGGGCCGATCAATCCGGATGGCATCTGTGCACCGTTGTACTCATTGGCCATACTGTTGGTTATACGAATTTCCAGTTGATGTGGCCCGGCTTGTAACTCGTTGCCCAGATGAAAACAGTAGGGTGCCCACATTCGAACTCCCTTTGATTCTCCGTTGAGGAAAACTTCTGCTATGTCACCCACTTGACCGAGATCGAGTGATACAGTTTTAGCATCTAGAGGAACCTCAAAAGATGTACGATAAACAAGCGTGCCGGTAAAGAGTTCATACTCTTTGCACTGTGCCCAATCTGCTGGAGCTGGGATATTGACTGGTTGATTTTCCTCCGTCTGAACCGTCCAGGTTGTTTTCAGTGGAAGTGACTTCCTGGAGTTTTCCTTAGGAGCAATGGGGTAAAAAAAGCTGTTGGGATCAACTACCAATACACGACTCTCTCGATGTCCAAGTTTAAGATGAACAGAGATGCGGTCCTGTGTCTCTGTGGCAGGGCAAGGCTCTCTTTCACCCGTTAAGGGATTCCAGTATTCGAGAGATCCTTTTGTCTGGAGTTTTAAATCTCCTTCTATCTGGTTTTCGCCTTCATTGACCAATAGATAAAAATCGAGTCCCTCCTTTTGGATATGGATAAAGCGCAAATCGTTATGGGATGGCTCTAGTATAATATCCGGTTTGTTGGTGGAGCTAAGTTTTTCGAGGAGTTGCTCTGGGTTGGTGAAGCGGATGATGTGACCTCCGTTATTTTCAAACTGTTGTAACTTCTTTTCCGTTTCCTTGGAGAGAACCGGGCTACCATCAATAATGACTGTTTTATAGCACTGGCTACCGATGGATATGGATCTGTTCTGTAGTTCTGCGGTGGAGACAGAAAGATCATCGATATAGAGGAAATCGATTTGGTTTTGATAAAGTACTTTAGCAGCCTCCCATGGGAGGTCGTTTCCATCTCCAAGGATAGCCAGATCGCAGATATGCTTTCCATTGCTGAGCAACCAGCAAAGTCGTTTGGAATATTGAGCAATATGATGAAAATGGGGCCACCATACATTGTGGACTCCTATGTCAGGTTCGCTTTCCCAGGCTCGACGATCCCGGATAGAGTAGAAGACTGCATGTGCGTTGATGAGATTGTTTCCTCTGACGAGATGCCAGTCATAGAGCCACTTGAGTTCGCTGCAGGTCATGCGCCAGCCATAGGCGCCTCCAATTTCAGTCAAAATACGCTCCCTTTGGTAAAGACGTGCCCCACTAGTGGCTGCTTTGGCGGTGACGCTTTGTACTCCTTCGATTGCGGCTGGAGAATTTGGCAGGATTTCTCTCCAGACAACATCCTGTCCAGGAATTTGAAAGACGCTGAGGGCTGTCATTTCATTGCCGCTTGAAGGATGTCCTGTGAACGCTATGCCGTGATCGCTGCACCATTTGGATTGAGCTCCGTAGAAAACGATTCGTTGTCGATCATGCACCGCCTTGGTATAACGCTGCCGGAATTCTTCTGTTCCCTGGTCGTATTCCACCCACAAAGAAGGAAGCCATGCGCGAGGGTCGGATCCCCATTCTGTTTCAAGCCACTCAACAAAACCAGGAGTAAACGGCTTGGCATTTTCAAAACGGTGAGGGCCGCGACCCATCGGCCCTGGTTCATCCGTGAACATGGCTATGACGGTGGAACCAAAGAATTCGCTTAGGTGCTTGTAGTATTGGTCATGGGTGAGACGAAGAAAGCAGCTAACTGCTTCAGGGTTGAGGATGTCTCCAGAAGGAGGAGCGGTGGCATGTCCCGTTTCTTCGTCAGCAAGGACCCCTCGTATGTGACCAGCGCTGCAAACGTTCCAAACACACATCACTTTCCAGTTCCCCTCGGGTACATTGATGCGAAGAATGTCATGAGGTTCCACCTCCAAGAGTCGAAGAGTGGAGGTATCTATCTTTCCGTCAGGGGTCAGTCTTCCTATGACGGAACAGACATGCTCATCCATCAAGGAGCGTGATTGTGAGTCGGCTTTCCAATAGCCGGACCATGGCCCTGTAATATCTTTTTCCACCAAGCCGATGCACTGGCTGGCGAATTCGGGATTTTCTTTGATCACTTTCCCATTGGCAGAACCGGAAGGGTAGCAGCCCTCATCATAGAGAATGACCTTCATTTCCAGCTTGGCGCATTCTTCTACCACCAGACGAATGAGCCGGAAATATTCATCGGTTAAGTAACCAATTCTCGGTGAAAGGCCAACCCTTGGGTGGGGAACGACACCGCCAAAGCCTGCTCGGTGAAATTCATGTAGCTGGCGAATGAGTTCGGCATCCTCTAAGTCATCATTCCAGAACCAGAGAGGGATTATCCCAAATTCAGTAGGTGGATTTTGAAAAGTCCTAAAAGTGCTATCCATTGAAAGCGGTATTTATAAGAGATCAATCTGTCATGGATGAAAGACGATGTTATGTGCCATAAAATCGTTATTCATTTAGATTTAGATTCTTTAGAGACTCCATTTTTTTCGATGCATCGCTTTAGTGCTAAACTCACCCAATTCTCTCCTCATAAAAATAGAAGCTGTCGTCATAATTCCTAATGACAGGTAAATTATCCCAAGAAGAATCCAAAAGATTGCAGGAGAAACCGGGTGATGGGTAGCAAATGAACCGGCAAAGTTATTGAAAGAATGCGAATCTGGGTAGTGTATCCAAACTTTAGTAATCCATGCCAGTGAGATTAGCAGAAATATCCATACATAGTTTCGCCGAAATCGTTTTAAGATAGCTGTCTTTTTGCTGATTTTAAAAGTTGGGAGCATGAGATCTTCGGACATGATTCTTCGCCAGTCGCCCTGGAGTATCTTGTCTTCTTGCATTACCATGGGCATGATGAAATGAGCTTCCAGCATCCTTACTCTGGCCCGAAAGGCATCGTAGTATCGGTATCTTCTCGCTTCGATGGATAAGAGCAAAAAGGTCAAAAAATGGGCGAAAAGAAAAATAAGAGGCGTGTTGTTTGGGCTTCCTAGCCCAAATGTGATCATGCCAGTGCATCCCAGGATGGCCCAGTTTGTTGTGACATCCAATCGTTGTCGCCATATCATTATCCGGCCAAGCTCCCCTCGATAAAAATGGGCCATGACGGTATTATAATCTTTTGGCGCTGATTTGGGATTTACGACTTCATTCATCTTTCTCTGATGGAGTCGTTACCCGTTTTATTTGGCAAACTATTTCCTTTCAGCCATTTCGACTGAGTCTGGCAGATGTTTGGCTTTAGTGAGAGATTCCCCATGCCCATCCAGTCCTATGAAGCGCAGTGCCTTTTTAGAAAAATGGCACGCCCGTAGGGAGTCGAACCGCAAACCTCTTGATTCGTAGTCAATAGTTCCTCATAGGTAGTGTACCAGTTTTACTGTACCAATTTAGAGGTTTTTGCTCTGATTTGTGTAACTAAACTATCTTGGCAAAAAGGAACGCTACTTATTCCTCGCCTGAAATTCACGGGCAAGGTCCTGAGCTTTTTCAATCTGTGATGGGGTCATTTCCTTGGCAATAGTATCTCGAACCCAATGAAAAGTGGGCGCAATTTGGAATCTGTTTAATTGACTATTTAAAGTCACTTTGATGACATTCGACATTGTGACTAGGTGTTTTGAATTCTGGATAGTTCAGACCTGCTCAATCACTTGTTGGCAAAGAATTGAAGATGACAATAATACGGAATATTGAGAGCCACGAAGGCGACTTTGTTCGCCAGTTAATCCTCACGCTTTTTGCTTCTCATATATTCTCCGATTACACCGAAGAAGGAGTCCGTGTTATCCACGAGTACGTTACGTGCGAAAGCCTCATAAAAGCCAACAAGAGCAACTTCACGCTGGTCGCCGAAGAGTTCGGCACGATCTTGGGCACGATCAAGATAAAGAGAAACAATCACGTGAGTATGCTTTTCGTGAAAGAGCAGTTTCAGGGAAGGGGTCTCGGACGTCGTTTGCTGGATGCAGCAATGAAAGAGTGTAAATCTAGAAGAATTGAACTCACCTGCCTAACTACGAATAGTTCCCGATTCGCGTTGCCGTTTTTTGAGCGGTTTGGCTTCACGAGAATAGCTAAGGAACGCAATGTGAATGGGGTGGTGTTCACTCCTATGGAATTGACGTTAACAGCTGCAAACAAAGCGATTGATCCCCGAAAATACG
>CAXMUM010000069.1:302-9245 GCA_964196585.1 uncultured Opitutaceae bacterium | reverse complement strand
CGCGTTCATAGAGGGCTATGAGCATACCTACAGTGTGCGTTGAAATTTCTTCGATCGTTATGGTTATCGATTCCCGCTTTTTCTCAGACAAAGCGTCACGAGTCCCCAATAGAAATCCATGAAGGTAATCACCAGATGTTAGGCCTTCTTCAACTTCCAGTGATTCGGCTTCACGATCGAGCAGGACTTCAATAAAGGTGGCAAAGAAGTTAGAGACGCCATCTCTTAACTGTTGGACGTAGGCGTGTTGATCAGTCGAGCCCTTATTGCCGTAGACAGCGATCCCTTGATTGACCAGATTTCCATCAAGATCGAATTCTTTTCCCAAAGACTCCATGATAAGTTGTTGTAGATAGCGGGAAAATAAAAGAAGCCGATCTTTGTAGGGGAGGACCACCATGTCTTTGCTTCCATTACCGTCGGTGGCATAAAACCAACTAAGGGCAAGAAGAGCCGCAGGATTTTTATGGAGATCGGGTAAGCGTGTTAAGTTGTCCATCGCACGAGCTCCTGCAAGAATCTGTTCAACATCAATGCCTTGGAGCGCCGCAGGAACGAGTCCAACAGCAGCGAGAATACTCGTTCTTCCACCCACCCAGTCCCACATAGGGAATCGCTCGATCCATCCTTCGGATACGGCTACCTCATCCAATTGGCTATTTTGACCGGTGATAGCGATTGCATGACTGGAAAAATCCAAGCCAGCTCTTTTGTATGCGGCTTTGGCTTCCAGCATGCCGTTTCGAGTCTCTTTCGTTCCACCGGATTTTGAAATAACGATACAAAGGGTTTCGCTCAAATGTCCTTCAAGTTTAGAGAGGACATAATCCATTCCGTCTGGGTCTGTGTTATCAAAGAAATGAATGCGGCAGCGATCTATTCCAGGTCGACCTAAGGCCTTGGCGATAAATTGTGGTCCCAGTGCAGAACCACCAATTCCAATAACCAGAATATTTTTAAAAAGACCGCCAGCGCCACGGATCTTTCCGAAGTGAATTTGCTCAGCGAAACTCAGAATATTGTTTTTTGTTTCGTTGATTTCATTGGTGATCTCAGCCGTCGGAGCCAATTCAGCGTTTCTTAACCAATAATGGCCAACCATTCTGTCCTCGTCAGGATTTGAGATAGCGCCTTCCTCGAGTTTGCGCATGGACTCAAATGCAGCAGTGAGTTTGGGCTCCATGTCATCAAAAAATGAGTCTGGAAAACCAAGTCGGCTTATATCTAAAGCCAATCCAATTTCGGGAAATAGAAAATTGTATTTTTTATATCGTTCCCAACTCATAATCGTTCTGTCATGTGAAATTGTTCGGTTGATTTAAGAGTCAGCGTCCGTGACTGCACCAAAAGAAGCTGATGTGACGAGTTTAGCATACTTTGCCAGGACACCTCGTTTTTCAGGACTGCCGGAGCCTTTGAAATGACGCATTCTCTCTTCGAGTTCTCCTTCTGGAAGATTGACGTTTATACTGTTTTGAACGGCATCGATTTCGATTTCATCACCGTCTTTGATAACACCGATGGGTCCTCCAGTCGCGGCTTCCGGGGTGATGTGTCCAACGTCGAATCCATGGCTCCCACCTGAAAAACGACCATCGGTTATCAACGCAACATCCATAATGAGACCACGACCCGCAACCGCAGATGTCGGCGAAAGCATTTCGCGCATGCCTGGTCCTCCAACCGGCCCTTCATTACGGACAACCACAATGTTTCCTTTTACAACATCGCCGCGAAGAATTCCTTGTAAGGCATCTTCTTCAGATTCGTAAACTTTGGCAGTTCCTTTGAAATGAAGGCCCTCTTTTCCCGTAATTTTTCCGACAGCACCTCCGGGAGCCAAATTTCCTTTCAGTATCCGTAGATGACTGTTTGCCTTAAATGGTTTATCCCAAGGAAGAACAATATCTTGGTCTGCAGGGTAGGGGCCTACGTCCTTTAAGTTTTCAGCCAAGGTTTTACCGGTAACAGTCAGGCAATCCCCATGAAGTAGCCCACGATCCAACAACATCTTCATCAAAGGTAAGATTCCTCCTATACGAATGAGGTGAGACATGTTGTAGCGACCAAAAGGCTTCACGTCGCAAAGCACAGGGACTCTCTCTCCAATTTCTGCAAAATCGTCGATTGTCACTGAAACACCAACAGTATGTGCCATAGCCAACAGGTGCAGTACGATATTCGTCGATCCCCCAAGGGCAATTCCAGTGGTAATCGCGTTTTCAAAAGCCTTTCGCGTCATGATATCGCTCGGAGAAATACCCTTTTTAATCAGGTTCAAAACGGCTTCTCCGGCCTTTTCGCAATCAACTCTTTTGTCATCGCTAACGGCCAGTTGTGCACTGCTTCCGGGGAGACTCATTCCAAGCGCTTCGATAGCGCTCGCCATGGAATTCGCGGTATACATGCCACCGCAGGAACCAGGGCCAGGTATTGCACATGATTCTATCTCTTTCAATTCTGAATCATCGATATCACCTCGAGCATGTTTTCCCACTGCCTCAAAAACACTGACAATATCAACTGGTTTTTCCCTATGGATACCTGGTAGGATAGTGCCTCCATAAACAAAGACAGATGGTCGATTGAGACGACCTATAGCCATCATAGCTCCAGGCATGTTTTTATCGCAACCACCTATGGCGACCAACCCATCAAACCCCTCTGCAGCAACAACCGTCTCTATGCTATCTGCGATAACCTCACGTGAAACCAAGCTATAGCGCATTCCTTTTGTTCCCATGCTGATTCCATCGGAAACCGTAATGGTACAAAAATTGACAGCCTTTCCTCCTGCTTCGTTGGCTCCTTTGGAGGCGTGCTCCGCCAGTTCGCCAATATGCATATTGCAGGGCGTAAGATCGCTTGATGTAGAGGCGATCCCAATTTGCGGTTTTTGAAAGTCATCGTCCTGAAAGCCCACAGCTCTGAGCATCGAACGGGCTGGAGCTCTATCGCTGCCATCGACAACGATAGAAGAATGCGAACGAGGAGTTTTTGAGGTGTCTTTATTCAACGGGTGTGGTGATTAAGAGTTTCAATAAAATATTTTTTTGTTTCCAGAGGATGGATAACATTATAGAGCAAACATTTAAATTGCGATCAAGGTTTACTTAGCGCAAACCCGTTTCCGCTAGCTTCAATTTTTTTTTCAATATTATCTATGGCATTCGATCTTCGCCGAGTTTTAAAAGTTTTATTGTTTGCGTCTCCTGGACCTTTGACCGTGAAGGGGATTCAAGCTGTTTTTACACGTTTCCACGAGCAGGCAATATCTCTGCCTGAGACGGAAAATGATCCCGAAGCTGAAGATATGACGTCCAGTCTCAGTGTCAATGAGGTGCCCTCATTGGTGACGGCGACCCAAATTCGCGAGGCGATGCAGTCAATCGAAGAGGAATTGCGAGAAAACGGAGAGGTCTTCCGTGTGATGGAAGCGCACAATGGTTATCGTCTGGCCACCAGTCCTGACTGTGCTGAATGGGTGCGTTTGTTGCGAAATGACCCTAAGCCGATAAAACTTAGGCAACCAGCTTTAGAAACCCTGGCAGTGATCGCTTACCGTCAGCCAGTTGTTCGATCTGAAATTGAGAGTATTCGCGGAGTTTCCGTGGAAAACGCACTAATGAAACTCATTGAAAGAGATCTTATTCGAGTTGTGGGTAGAGCAGACCTGCCTGGTCGTCCTCTGCAATATGGAACAACAGAGGTTTTCCTGGAATTCGTAGGTCTAAAATCAATTGAAGAATTACCTACATCTGATGTTCTTTCCCATCGAGAAATTGATTCGTGGTTAGAGCACGAGAAGAAGGCTGTACCAGCAACAAGTGAGGATATGGGATTGCCCGGAGAAGAGGAAGCTTCTGATGTCGTTGTCGTTGACGGAATCGCAGATGAAGTGGATAAAGGGGAGTCTGAATCTGGAGGTATTCCTCTGAATGAGAATAAGCAATCAGTAGAATCGTAATGACTGTCGAAGAAATTAGAGCAGAAATTGATAAAATTGACCGTAAATTATTGGCGCATTTGAATGAACGGGTTCAATTGGCAGCAGAAATTGGTCGTTTAAAAAACAAAAATGGAGACGAAATCTATGTTCCAAAAAGAGAAGAAGAAGTCTTCTCTCGGCTAAATCGCTACAACGAAGGCCCTCTCACGGAGAAAGCTATTAGAGCCATCTATCGCGAGATAATGTCGGCGGCAATTGCGTTGGAGAAAGGAATTTCAGTCGCTTATCTTGGACCAGAAGCTACCTACACGCATCAGGCTGCTTTAAAGAAATTTGGCGCAGGTGTCGGTTATGTGGCCCTGCCAACTATAAGTGATATCTTTGGAGTGGTTGAAAAAGGAGAGGCTGATTATGGCGTTATACCAATTGAAAATTCAACCGAAGGGGCGGTCATTCATTCGTTGGATATGTTTGCCGAATCGGACCTCAAAATCATCGCGCAGGTTTTTCTGGAGATCTCTCACCAATTAATTTCCACATCTTCGCTGGAAAAAATCACAAAAGTATATTCCAAGGATCAAGCGCTTGGCCAATGCCGCCGATGGCTTCAGAGGAATTTACCAAATGCTGCCTGTATTGATTCCGATAGTACAGCGGGAGCTGTTCAAATAGCTAAGGGAAATCCTGGTTGCGCTGCTATCGCCAGTTCGTTGGCTTCTGAGCTTTATGATGTACCTATCGTCGCGGAAGGCATTCAGGATAGTGCAAACAACACGACGCGGTTTCTTGTGATAGGTCGGAAATCATCGGGAGCTATCGGGAATGGCAAAGATAAAAGTAGCTATCTGATTTCTGTCAGCGACGAAGTAGGGGCCTTGGAAAAGGCCCTGGCACCTTTCAGCGCAAGAGGCATTAATTTAAGTAAAATCGAATCTCGTCCAAGTCGGAAGAAAGCATGGGATTATTATTTCTTTATCGACATCCAAGGACATAATGATGATGAGAATGTGAAAGAGGCTATTGCGGAAATCGAGAAACGTTGTGCCTTTGTTAAGTGGATGGGGAGTTTCCCTGATACGGTATAAAGAGAGCCCTGATTCTTTCGGCGGTCTTTACTGCAAATTCAACCCTCAACTTCAGAGATTTTCTCAAGGTGATAACATCTTGCAGGCATGGAGAGAACTGATTGGATATGTGAATGGACTCACTGAAACCTTTTCGCATTGGAATTATTGGGGCAGGTGCAAATACGATCACACGTCATATCCCGGGGTTTCAACAGATCGAAAACGTCACCATCACGACTGTCTGTAACCGATCAGAGGAATCCTCCCAGCGAGTTGCTGATAAATTTGGAATAGAGCGAATATCGAAGAACTGGAAGGAAGTCGTGTCTGCTGACGATGTTGATGCGGTATTGATAGGAACATGGCCTTATCTTCATGCCGAAGCCTCTATTGCTGCTCTAGATGCGGGAAAACATGTGCTGACGGAGGCGCGCATGGCACGTAATGTGGCTGAGGCTCAGGCCATGCTTGAGGCCTCAAAACGAAATTCTGGTTTGGTGAGTCAGATAGTGGCGGCCCCAATGTCTTTTGATTTTGATAAAACAGTCATCGGTCTTCTTGAATCGGGCGTGATCGGGGATTTGAGAGAGATATGTGTTACCCACACTGGTGCCCAATATGCAGATAGTATGGCCGCGCATGGATGGAGACAGGACTCGGAATTCAGTGGTTATAACATCATTTCGATGGGGATCTATTATGAGATTATTTTACGCTGGCTGAAGAAAGAGCCTGCCAAGGTCTTTGCATCCGGCGCGGTTTTTACGAAAGAACGACTCGCGGATGGAGGTTGCCGTAAAGTGCAAATTGAAATCCCGGAAAGTATTTCAATGGTTGCTATCTACCCAGATGAGACTCGTCTGGTTGGTCATTTCAGTGGAATCGAAAATGGCACTCCTCGAAATGAAATACGTCTAAACGGTTCAAAGGGAAGTTTACGCCTAGATTTTGGTAACGAGATTCTGTGGAAGCGTCAGAACTTTAGCAATGGCGGGATGTTGTGGCATAGTTCAACAGGCAGCCCAAATGAAGTTGAAGTCGCTATAGCAGAAGGAGCTAGAAGAGGCTGGCAGGTGGAGGCAGATTTTGTGAAGAGTATCCGTGAAGGATTACCTGTGGAGCTAACGTCGTTTGAAGACGGATTGCGCTATATGAAGTTTACTGAAGCAGTCTATCTATCCAGTAAGGAAGGTGGAGGGTGGAAACCCCTCGAATAATAACTGAAATCAGCTGGCGTTCTCTCAATAAAAGAACATAACGTATATGACCAGCGATGCCAGGAGGAACGTTGCAATCCCTGCGTAAAGAAAGATTTCATTGCGAACTTCTCCGTGAACACTCTGACGGTTTACTTCAAATCCTGCATTAAACTGAGCCAATTCAAGGTCAGGAATCCCCTCTGGTGGTTTTTCAGAAGGAGGCGCTGTTTGGGTGACTCGGGCGATTTTTGTCCCCACTTTGGGAGGCATATCTCCAGACAAGGCGATTTCGCTGTCTATCCAAGACAGATGTTGGACGATCAACGCTCTTTGCTCCCTTAAGGATTCTAACCGATCTTTCATAGGTTGTTTCTTCTCCAACGTCGTGATTGGACAAAGATTTAGCTGAAGGGCCGCTTTTTTGAGTTACAAGTTGTTATTTCAAGTGGAATGGGCACAAAAAAACCTCTTCAATTAGAGAGGTTTTGTGAAATTTCTCGAAAAATCTCTATTTAAGCGCTGGCGACGGCTTCTACATTTACTTTTCGATGCGCTTTATCAAAAGCGACAATACCATCGGCCAGAGCAAATAGTGTGTGATCTCTACCGCAACCTACATTGGTTCCGGGATGAAATTTTGTGCCACGCTGCCGAACAATAATGTTTCCAGCTATAACGCGCTCACCACCGAATTTTTTAACGCCTAAACGCTTTGAGTTACTGTCGCGTCCGTTATTACTTGTTCCTTGTCCTTTTTTATGTGCCATTGGAAGTAGCTCCTATTCAGTGTGTTAAACAGTTAAACTGTAATTGATTCGATTTTGATAACGGAAAGTTCCTGACGATGCCCACGTAGCTTATGGTAGCCCTTACGTTTCTTTTTCTTAAAGATAAGGACTTTGTCACCGCGTTTGTTTTCAAGTACTTTGGCCTTAACGCTGGCTCCTTCGAGAAGAGGGGTGCCAACTTTAAAGTCATCTCCTTCACCAGCTGAAACGATTTCATTGATCTCAACGGTGGATCCAGTTTCTGTTTCGGGATACCTGTTGAGGATGAGAACGTCCCCTTCGGAAACAGTGAATTGTCGGCCCTGTGTTTGAATTGTTGCTTTCATGGAAAATAAACCGGTCAATAAGATGCTTGCTCGCATGGAAATCAAGGCTTTTGTGCATCTTTGATCTTCTTTTCTCTATGGATGGTAAAACAGTAAGAGGTTTTTTTAGTGATCCGGTGGCCGTTAAACACTATGTAAATGCGGCTATCAAGGTGGGTCTGTGGAAATCCGAGGAGGCTGTTTTTACACAGATTTTTTCGAAACAAGACACGCTTTTAGAGTGTGGATGCGGAGCCGGGAGAATTGGAATCGGGCTATGGGAGCTCGGCTATACGGGGTTAATGGGCATTGATTTTTGTAAGGAAATGATCGTTGAAGCGCGACGTCTTTCTCAGTTATTGGGATATGGAATCCCTTTTCGGCAAGGTGATGCAACCTCCCTCAAGTTTGAAGCAGACCTATTTGATGGCGTCATTTTTGGTTTCAACGGATTGATGCAAATCCCAAAGGCAGAAAATCGAAAAAAAGCACTGAAAGAAATCAAACGCGTCTTAAAAGAGGACGGGTATTTTGTTTTTACAACTCATGACCAAAGTCTGCTTAAACGACGTGAATTTTGGATTGAGGAAAAAAAACGATGGGAGGAGGGTAATCAGGATCCAGAACTGGAAGAATATGGGGATCGGTTATTCGACTCTCCGGATGGACGTATTTTCATGCATATCCCCTCCGTAAAAGAGATTAAAGAATTACTCAAAGAGGTGGGATTTACATTGGAGCAAACGATTCTACGTTCAGAACTTGCCAATGAACCTCCCGAAGTCAGGCAGTGCTTGACCAGGTCGGGCTGGCTGCCAGAGCACATCACCTGCCGTCCCAGCTCAGTGGTGGAGAACAGCAGCGCGTTGCAATGGCCAGGGCCATCGTTTGCAATCCCTCCATTCTGTTTGCTGATGAACCGACTGGCAACCTCGACCATGCTACCAGCAATCAGGTCATTGATATGATATTCAGGCTGTGCAGGGACAATGGCACTGCCCTTGTTCTGGTAACTCATGACCGGGCGTTGGCCGAAAATTGCGACCACTGCTACATTGTCGAAGCGGGCAGGCTGGCCGGGCTGGAATGATCGATCAGCTCAGGCGCCAATTGAGGCTCGGTGAATTCAGGCTGTTGTTTACTGGCCTGTTGCTTGTCGGAGCGGCCCTGGGCGCGGTTGGTACCTTCAGTGAGCGCATAGAACAGGCGATGCAGGATCGGACCAGCGCCATGCTGGGCGCCGATGCCCTGATATCCTCAACCCAGCCACTACCCAATCACTATGCAGAGCTGGCCCGGGATGCCGGGCTGGAAGTAGCGGAATCCATCAGTTTCATGAGCATGCTGATTTCACCCCAGGGCAGCCGACTTGCCGGCGTCAGGGCAGTGTCATCTACTTATCCGCTGCGTGGAGAAGTCATCGTTGCTGATAGTGGCAATGACTCCGGATCAGTGGCCGCCCCGGGGCGACCCGAACCCGGTATGGTGTGGGCCGCGACACAACTGGTCAGCGATCTCGACCTAATTACTGGCGCAGGCGTGGAACTTGGGGACGCCAGTTTAAGTTTCAGGGATGAAATCCTGCTTGAACCAGAAGGCGGTGCCGGAATGCTGCGCCTGGCTCCACGCGTACTG
>CAXMUM010000069.1:0-292 GCA_964196585.1 uncultured Opitutaceae bacterium | reverse complement strand
CTGATGAATCTGAATGACTTGGACCAGACCGGCCTGATCACCCCTTCCAGTCGTGCCCGGTTTCGGCTCCTTGTCGCCGGAACACCCGAGGCCCTTGCTCAGTTCGAGTCCGCAATTGAGCCGGCTCTGGAAGAATGGGAACACTGGCGGGTTGCGGATATTCGCCGCGATGAAGTACGCGGCACAGTTGGGCGCGTTGTTTCCTACATCCGCCTGGCAGTGTTACTCGCCGTGGTGCTTGCGGTAGTCTCCATGGCATTTGCCGCCCAGGGGCTGTGGGGCCGTCAGGCCA
>CAXMUM010000068.1:0-9252 GCA_964196585.1 uncultured Opitutaceae bacterium | reverse complement strand
TTTTGTTTTTAAGCCAGTGAGTGAGCTGTCGATTGGTCGCAAAGATCATATATCGATGAACAAAGATATGTTTGAAGTGATGGACTTCGTCGAGGGCATCAAACATATTGGGATAGCGAAAGTCATCGCAAACCAGAATTCCATCTAGCTCCAGCAGAGAGATCACTTTGGGGAGATTTCGTCGTACTTCATCTGCATCGTGGGAAGCGTCACAAAAAATGAGGTCAAATTTCTTGTTGAATTCAAGGGTGAGGAAATCGCCTTTGAGGATTTCGACTAGAGACAGTAGGTTTCGATCATCTAGATTTTCGCGAAGTGATTCAATGACACCTCCTGGTCTCTCAATGTGTTTTAAATAAATATTTCGGGACCATTCCGGCTTGTCGTTGAGACTTTCTCCGTAAAAGGACTCCCATTCATCCGTATTGGTGAAATAATTGTCGACCGTGTTGAAAGAAGGTTGGTCTCGATTGAGTCGAACCCCGTTAGCTATGTAGCTGGTTGATTTTCCTACCCAACTTCCGATTTCCAGAATATTTCCTTTGGTTTGCTTAGCTAAGTCGAAAAGCCTAAGTCCTTGCAGTGGTCTGATCATTCCTTCTGGGGGAAATAGTAAATTGAGATAAGGTACTCTTAAGAGGGGCTTCATTGAGGGAGTGCACTGATGGGGAGGTGCATGGACAAAAATGAGAGATGTGGGAATGTATCGTAAAGCACTAAAACATTATTCGTTGATGAAGTCGTGTCCGAAAAGTGTATTGGCTTCAATGCCTTCTGGGGACACTCGATCTTTTTGCAAATTGTCAGGAAATGCATCTCGGAATTTAGCCTGCCACCAGTGCATGATTGGGAAGACGTTTCGGTCGTAGTCTTCATAGTCGTCGATTTCTGCAAAGCTTGGTGGAGGGGATGGGTTCCCTGAAGGATGACCTCGGTGGGAGCACGGAATTTTCCTTTCAGGTCTATCTCCTGTGGATGTGGCCAGAGCCATTCAAGTTCTTTCATTTTACGGTGCGAAAGTCAGTTTATCTTGATCCTCGGTTAAAGAAATAGATTCTTCGCGAACATGAAGCGAGTTAAAGATCTTTTAAAGAGTGAAGAACCGGTGAAATGGTTGTTTTATGGAGACAGTATTACCCATGGAGCCCTCCATACTTTTGGCCAAAGGGATTATGTGGAGCTGTTTTCGGAACGTGTGCGTTGTGAATTAGGCAGGCCCATGGACTTAGTTATCAACAGTGCCATTTCTGGAGATAAAACGAGAGGGTTGCTAGAGAGTTTTGATTGGAGAGTTGCTCAGTTCAAGCCGGACGTCGTTTTTATCATGATCGGGATGAATGATTGCAGTGATACAAATGATATCAGTGTTGAGGAGTTTGAGAGCAATATGATGACGTTGGTCGAAAGGATTGAGGAGATGGGAGCCATCGCCGTTATCCAGACAACTTGTCCAATTCTTCCTGGGCAGGCTCCTGATCGCAGTCCGAATATCGATAGCTATATGGATGCAAATCGTCGAGTCGTTGAAGCCAAAGAGCTACCTCTGATTGATCATACCAAAATTTGGCAAGAGAACGTGGAGAAGTTCTTTATGTGGATGAATGACCCATTTCATCCAAACCAATACGGGCATCGAGTTTTTGCTAAAAGTATTTTCGAAGCGCTGGATATCTACGATGAAAATAGCAACATCTGTCGGTTGTATTTTCCGTAAGAGGTCTGATTTATTTCTTATTCCAATCTAAGATAATCTTCCCGCTTTCTCCTGATCGCATTAATTCGAAGGCCGCTTCGTATTCAGTGTAATGGAAGTGGTGGGTGATAATGGGGGTAATATCGAGGCCCGACTGGATCATGGAGGTCATCTTGTACCATGTCTCATACATTTTTCTTCCATAGATACCTTTGAGGGTGAGTCCGTTGAAAATGATAGCATTCCAATCGACCGCGGCTTCGCCTGGGAGGATTCCAAGAAGGGCGATTTTTCCTCCATGAAACATGACCGAAATCATATCATTGAGGGCTTTGGGGTTGCCTGACATTTCGAGCCCTACATCAAACCCTTCTTTCATTCCCAGTCTCTTTTGGGCATCAATAAGGGATTCGTTTCTGACATCGACGGTCAAGGTTGCTCCCAGTTTTTCCGCGAGAGAGAGTCGGTAGGGATTCACGTCAGAGACGACGACATGTCGAGCTCCAGCATGTTTTGCGATAGCCGCGGCCATGCAACCGATGGGGCCGGCGCCAGTGATGAGGACGTCTTCTCCTAGTAGATCGTAGGAGAGGGCGGTATGGGCCGCATTTCCGAGTGGATCAAAGCAGGACAGGATGTCGGTTGGGATTTCCGGGGCCGCATGCCAAACATTGGATGAAGGAATGCAGAGATACTCGGCAAAGGCACCATCGCGGTTAACACCGACCCCTTTGGTATTATTGCAAAGATGGCGGCGGCCAGCCATACAGTTGCGGCATTGTCCACAAACCAAATGACCTTCACCCGTTACGAGGTCGCCTTTTTTAAAACCATGAGCTTCGGGTCCACTTTTTTCTACTCTACCGACAAATTCATGACCAATGGTCATGGGTGGGTGGACAGTTTTTTCAGCCCACTTATCCCAGTTGTAAATGTGAACGTCTGTTCCGCAAATGGAGGTTTTCTCTATCTTTATGAGAACGTCATTGATTCCAGGTTCCGGGATAGGAACATCGCTAAGAGTTAGGCCAGGGCCGGAGATTTGTTTGACGAGGGCTTGCATGCACTAAATGGAAAAATTCTTAAACTATTCTGGATAAGATATGCCAACCCAGAATCGTGACAATGCGGAAGATGGAAGATTTTGAGAAGATCGTCCTTTGAGGTATGAGGGTTTGGTATCGTCGGTTTTTAAACCAGGTCTTTTACTTCGTGATTGAGGGCCTTGAGAGCCAAAGTTACTTCGATTAGTAGAGTAATGGCAGACACGATGATACCAGTGATACTGAGAAAAAGGAGTGAAATCTGAAGAATGCCGATGGGCGCTTGAAATAAGGTCATAAAAAAGATAACAGGAACGATCAAGCTGCTGCAGGCGATGCTGAATGTGATAGCGATCATGGATACCTGTAACAATTGACTGCGCCGATAGAGGATTTTCATCTGAATCAGTCTTCTTGTTTTTTTCTCTGGTGGATCAGATTCGAGGGTAGCGGCAAAGGCTCTGGTCCGATCAATTGTTCGACCTAAGCGATTCGTGAGAGAAAGCAGAATGAGGCCGACGCCTGAAATGAGGACTATGGGGGAGATAGATGCTTGGAGGCACTTTGTGTAAAGGTCTACAGATTCCATGGTAATTACATCAATTTGATTCTTAAAAGATCTCGAGGAGATTTTTAAACGAGGTCCGCTTTTTCCCAGTATGGTTTTACGGAGACAACTTTTCCTGACTCCATTGCCTTGTCGATGGCGAAGCAGGTGATGGCCGATTTCAAACCGTCTTCTAAGCCGGTTGCGGGTGGGCGACCTTTGAGCATGCTGTCGGCCAGTTCTTTTGAAAGGACGACGTCACCACCGCCATGACCACTGCCTGAACCGGTTTTATGTGATCTGATTTTGGTTTTAAAGCCAATGCGCTGGATTTCTATTTTTCCAGTGAGAACATCAGCTCGGATGGTTCCTTCTGTTCCGCAAATATACATCCGCCGTTCAGGAATGCCTGCATTGGTGTTAGTGTGAAAGGTTGCTCGAACGTCGTTGGCGTATTCGATGATGGCGACTTGGTTATCGATGATATCTTTGTCAGAGGTGAAAGGGTTTTTACCGACAGATCGGGGCCATGATTGATAAGCGGGCTTACCGTCTTTGTCCTTACCGAGACTACGCATGTGTTTAACGTTTTCCGGAGTAAAGAAATTTAGTCCTCCAAAGGATGCCACTTTGCTGGCTTTGCTTTCGACCATCCAATTGACCAGATCGATGTCATGGCTGCATTTTTCTAAAAGATGGGTTCCTGCGTTTTGAGTCAGGCGTCGCCAATCGCCCATGATGTATCCACCGTGGTTAAACCCGAGGGTTTCATTGAATTCGAGACTGATGATTTCGCCGATTGTTCCTTTGGCCAAGATTTGCTTGAGCTTGCGGTAATGAGGGGAGAACCGAAGTGTGAAGCCGATGTTGAATTGCCGTCCGCATTTTTTCCAGGCTCGATGCATAGCTAAGGAATCTTCAAAATTGGTTGCCAGTGGCTTTTCACAAAAAACATCTTTTCCGGCTTCGAAAGCTGCCACAACACACTCTTTGTGGAAACAATTCCATGTGCCAACGATGACCCAGTCGATTTTAGGGTCTTCTACGAGGTCCTGATAGGATTTATAGGTTTTGGGAGAATAGCCAATCAGTTCTCGGGTTTCTTTAATCGATTTTCGACTTGGGTCACAGATGGCTTTTACTTTGAGCCGTGAATCGAGAGGAAGCAGACTGCTAAGCAAGCTCTGGATTCTGCCACCGCATCCAATGATACCAATACCGATTTCTTTTTTCATATGAGTTCGTTTTCCTGAGAATAGAGAATAATGGATTCTTTTTTGAAGGACTGACGAATGTTGTCACTCATTTTCGTCGAATGCGTTTTCGTTTGGTAAAGACGTAATTGACAAAGAACCCCATGCCCATGAGAGCGCCAATTTGACGGAGGGAACGCATTGCCCCTATCGCTTGATTGAGAGTGGTGGATTGAGGCTCTTTCAGGCCGAGAAGAAGAAAAGCTGTCAGTAGAACAGAGCTATAGTGAATGATTATACAAAGATGGTAGGCGTCCAGTTTATCGACTTGTAGGGCCCAGAGTTTTTCGAGAAAGAGGCCGCCCAGGATAGGAGCTATCGCAGCAGTGAGTGATGTGATCGAAAGGTGGATACTTATGGCGGTTGTCTTCGCCTCAGGTGGAATCAATTTTAGTAGCATGTTGAACGAACCCAATAAGAAGCCGGATGAGAAGAAACCACTTACGGCGAAAAGCCCATAGAGTATCCATGTCCTCTCAGGAGTTACCCAATAGCCTGAATACCCGCAGGGGAGCCAGATTGACATAATGATAAGGATGACGGGGCGGTTTCCGTGGCGATCAAAGAGTCGTCCCCAGGTTGGGAGGGCGATGGCTCCTGCAATACTGGAAATAGTGACAAATTGTGCGACTTCTTTGATGCCCAGATGGAGGGCTTCGTAATAGAAAACCATGAAAAAGGGACCAAGAAAACTAGCGGTAAATCCAAAACTTGCGCCAAAAAGAAAAAAGACAATAAGGGGCTTTGATTTGCGGATAATATGGATCTGCGATTTGAAATTATATCTCTTTTCTCGAAGTTGATGGTCTGAAGTTGAGAGAATCCTGTATTGCAAGAGGATTGAGATCGTTCGAAGAAAAACGGAGGTATAAATAATAATTTGAAAACCGAGGAGAAGGTTTGTTGTTTCCAGAAAGGACAGGGTGTAACTGCCTCCCAGAACAATGAAAATGGTGGTGATCTGAAGGATCCGATTTCGCTTACCGAAGTATTTCCCTCGAATGCGGCCTGGGACCCATTCCTGGATCCATGAGGTGAAGGCAACTCCGAGAATCGCGTGAAAAAAGCTGGAGAGGAAGAAGAGGATAAAGAAAATCTGACTGGCTAATCTAAGGTTGTCTTGAGGGATGTAGGGGAGGATGGTTGCTAGGCTTGCCCAGACGATTAGGTGGATACAGGAAAAGACCTGGGTGATTCCTTTTTGAGACCAGCGATTTCCCAGTAAGGGAACGATGATGAGTTGAGCTACATTGCACCAGGCAGGGAGGGAGACGATCAATCCATAGGTCGAATCGGATAGTCGAAAGACCTGAGTCAGAAGCATGGCGATGATGAAATTACTCGGTAGTATGAGAAATCCGAGTGGCATCGCAGCGACTCCAAGTGCTTGGCCGAAGAAAAGATTTTTTCTTAAGGTTGAAGAAGCCTTTTGGGTGGTGTCAGGGGATGTGGTCGATGAAGAGGTAGGAAGTTCTTCATTCATAATGATCCTTTGTCGGAAGTACGCTCAAAGATGGTGAAGGGCGATGCAATCTTCATTTTTGAAAAACACATAAAAACACCGGATGTAATAGAATCTATTCCAGCGGCTGCTATTTGCGTTTCCGCCGTTTTCGTCTAGTGAAGGTATAGTTGGCGAAGAAGGTCAGACCAGTAAGGGCTCCAATCTGTCGGAAAGAGCGCATGGCACCGATGACTTGATTGAGAGGGGCGGATTTTTGCTCGGCTATTTTGAAAAGGATGAGTCCGCTTAGGAGAATGAGAGTGTGGTGGACAAATCCCATTGCTTGGAAAGTTTTTAGCTTATCAATTCCACTCGTCGAGGCTTGTTCCAGGAGAAATCCTCCGATGATAGGAGCAATAGCAGCCGTGGCTGAAGTGATGGCCACTTGGAGGCTAATAGCAGTTGTTTTCGCCTCTCTTGGGATTAGTTTAAGGAGGAGATTAAACGTGCCCAAAATAAAGCCAGCTGAGAACAGACCACCTGATGCAAAGGCAAAGTAGAGAATCCAGGTTCGCTCTGGAGTAACAAAGCACCAACTGTAGCCAAATAAATTCCAGAGAAAAAGAATGACGAGGATGACGGGCCGGCTCCCATAACTGTCCAGAAGTCGACCCCATGCTGGAAGAGAAACGGCACCGGCGATACTAGCTACGATAGTATAGATCGCGAGATCATCAACGCCGAGTTCCATGACTTCATAGAGGAAAACGGTAAAAAATGGCCCAAGAAAACTTGTGGAAAATCCAAAGAGGGCCCCGAAGAGGAAAAAAAGTTTCAGGGGATTGCTCTGAAGGATAAATCGGATCTGTGCCTTAATGTTGTGAACGATTTCTCCGCTGTTTTGATCAGAGGTTGAGAGGATTTTCTGTTGGTAGAGGATGGAAATTATTCGTAACAGAACTGAGCCATAGATGATGATCTGAAAGCCAAGGATAGCATTATTTTCCTCAAAAATACTTAAACAAAATGTTGTTCCGAGGATGAAGAGAATGGTGGAAACCTGGAGAATGCGGTTTCGTTTTCCAAAGAATTTACCTCGTATACGACCGGGAATCCATTCCTGGATCCATGATGTCCAGGAGACGCCAACCATGGCTTGTAAAAGACTGGAGAAGAGAAAGAAAAGGAAAAGGACTTGCCCTGCTGTTTTGATATTGTCCTCAGGAATAAAAGGAAGAGCTGTACCCATGGCTGACCAGACAAATAGATGCAGCCAAGAGAAGATCAATGTGATGGTCTTCTGACTCCATATTTTACCCAGAAAGGGAATGATGATCAGCTGGGCGACATTGCACCAGGCTGGCAGCGAAACGATCAGTCCAAAGGTCGAGTCAGATAACTGAAAAACCTGAGTGAGGAGCATCGCGATAATGAAGTTACCGGGTAGGGTAAGATACACGATCGGCATTGCGACGATCCCTTCTGAAGAACAGAATGAAAGATTCCTTCGCAGTGTTGAGCGTTTACTGGTATTTGTATGTTGATCGGTCGAAATAGTTAAGGTCGAGTGATGCTCACTCATGGTGCTCCTTTTGTTGAGCGTACGCTCGGAAAACAATTCACGCAATGCAACTCAATCTTTCATCAAAATGAACTTTTTTTGAGGATCCTATTCGGGTTTGTTTGACAGACAGATTGATCAAAAACCCCTGAGGAGGTCACAGATCAAAATGACAGGAGACGGTATGAGTCTTTTGACCTTTTTCAGCTGTATCTCTAAGGAGAGGTAATTCAGCCCGACAGATATCTTTTACGTGAGGGCATCGGGTATGAAAGGGGCATCCGGAAGGAGGATTGATTGGAGAAGGGACATCCCCGGTAAGGATTTGCCGTTTGCTCTTTTTTCGTGGATCGGGCACGGGGATTGCTGAAATAAGTGCGCGTGTGTAAGGATGTTTGGGACGATGATATATGTCATCCGACTCTCCCGTTTCGACTATCTTTCCTAGATACATGATAGCAATGCGATCCGAGATATGTTTTACTACTGCAAGATCATGAGCAATAAAGAGATAGGAAAGTTTCATCTCTTTTTGAAGATCCATTAGAAGATTGAGGACTTGGCTTTGGACGGAGACGTCCAGGGCAGAAACGGGCTCATCGCAGATGATAAATTTTGGATTGAGAGCAATGGCTCGGGCGATGCCGATACGTTGTCTCTGGCCTCCAGAGAATTCAAAGGGGAAACGATCAATTGCATTGGCTTGAAGCCCGACTTTATCCAGTAATTCTTCAACTCTCTTTTGACGGCTTTTGGTATTTCCAATGCTGTGAATAACAAAGGGTTCTTCAAGAATATTGCCGATGCTCTGCCGGGAATTGAGCGAGTCAGAAGGATCCTGAAAAATCATTTGAATATCTTTTCGTAAGGGCTTGAGTTTTCTTCTGCTGAGAGAAGAAATATTTGTGCCCTCAAAATGGATACTTCCGGCATCTGGTTTGATCAATCTGGCAATTGTTTTGCCTAGGGTGGATTTCCCACAGCCGGATTCTCCGACCAAACCAAGTGTTTCCCCTGGTTGGAGTGAAATAGAAATGTCGTCGACGGCTTTGCATTGAGCCTGAGCTGTTAAGAAAATACCACTACGGACCGGAAAATATGTTTTCAGGTTTTTGACTTCAAGAAGCGGGGTGGTTTCTGGCATTTTTCTAGGCAGTTTATGTTTCGCTATGTCGGAAGCAGCTCACGTGATGGTCAGGGCCAATATTCTCTTCAGGTGGAGATGCGGTTCCGCATCTGTCTTCTCTCAGTGGACAACGGTTTTGAAATCGACAGCCAGTGGGAAGATCAAGCAGTCCGGGGACCATACCATCGATTGTTGGCATGCGTGTCTTCCGTTCGTTCTCAAGTTTGGGTATTGAAGAAAGCAAGCCCTGAGTGTAGGGATGTTTTGGATTTTCAAAAATGTCATAAACAGAACCTCGTTCTGCAATACGTCCGGCGTACATAACAACCACTTCGTCACAGGTTTCGGCAATGACTCCAAGGTCGTGTGTGATCAAAATGGTCGACATGCCCATTTCTTTCTGGAGCTCTTTTAAGAGCTCTAGGATTTGAGCTTGGATGGTGACATCGAGGGCGGTGGTGGGCTCGTCGGCGATGAGCAGGGCCGGTTGGCACAAAAGGGCCATGGCGATCATGACCCGCTGGCGCATGCCGCCGGAGAACTCGTGGGGATAGCTGTAGATGCGTCGCGCCGCCTCGGGGATGC
>CAXMUM010000067.1:8949-9293 GCA_964196585.1 uncultured Opitutaceae bacterium | reverse complement strand
CATTCATAAAGTTCGGGATTCTCATATGTAGCGGTCCAGGAATTATGCCCGGCATCAGGATAGACGGTGAATTTGACGTCGCTGCCAACCTTTTTCAGGGCGGCAACCATTTCCTCAGATTTTTCAATGGATACTACTTTGTCTTTTGCTCCGTGGAAAACCCATACCGGAAGATGGGCGATACTTGCTGCGTCTTCCGGATTTCCACCACCACAGATGGGCGCTATCGCAGCAAATCTGTCAGGATATGCAGCAGCAAGGCTCCAAGTGCCGAAACCTCCCAGGCTAAGGCCTGTGACATAGATCCGTTGTTTATCAATGCGGTATCGTGAAACAAGGTCATC
>CAXMUM010000067.1:0-8939 GCA_964196585.1 uncultured Opitutaceae bacterium | reverse complement strand
ACCATTTTTCCTCTGGGCACTGAGGAGATACAATGATGAAAGGAAATTCTTTTTTCCCTTTTGCAATAAGCTTCGGAGGACCGTGCTTTTCAACTTTACTTAGGTCGTTACCGCGTTCTCCTGCGCCATGAAGAAAGAGAATGAGCGGCCAATCTTGATATGATGTCAAATACTGTTCAGGAATATGCAGCAGGTAGCTTCCTTTTAAGGTCTTTACGATTTCTTTTTCCAATGTCTGTGGATGTTGTCCTGTTTCTACTCCCGTTTGATCTGTGGTTGATGTGTAACCGCTGGTGAGCAATGTGAGCACGGTTGTCATTACCGTCAAAAATTTATGTGTTTTCATTTTAATCTCCTAGAGGTTAGATCACTTTTCGAAATGGTGTGCCAGCTGAATTCTGATCAAGTGTCGTCTCAATCCATGTTCTTATGACTCAGGTTCATGAGGATCCGAGGGCGGTATTTATCCGAATCGACCGTATTTCTGAATAGCGGCCATGATTAATCGAAGACTGGTCAGCTTCGATCCGTCATTGACGCTTCCTGCCGTCGCAAATACCAGGCCGCGCTTTTCGCTAGTCATCTCAAAGTCGCGCAAAAACTCAGCTACGATGTTTACCTCTTCATTTCGGCTGAAGGTGAAGGGTGCCAGTTGCCCATCGATGATTGCCTTGGGAAGGTGTTGGCGGATATCTGAGGCTTTCAGGTTTGGCCCGAAATTGACGGAAGTCAGTTCCAGTTTGCCGAACAGAGGGAGTAGATGACCCATGTCAGAGTCCGAGTGCTGTCCTCTGAGGTCCTCTGGTTTAGGACTGTATCGGTTGAAAATTCTCTCAAGAATAGGATATCCAAAGAGTTCATACATTTCTGTATTCAGGAGGGCACAGTTGTCGTCGAGCCAGTAGAAACCTGATGGGTCATTTTCTCCGGTGTAGCCACCTTCTTTATCCAGTATACGTGCTCGTTCGAGCATGGCTTGTGCGATAAGGTCGGAAAACCGAATGGCTAGATCCGGTTGATCGAGGATCAGAAAGATAAGGTTTTCGACGCCGTAAACGGACATGGCAAAGGTAACTGGACCTCGCTGTGAGCGGTAGCTTGGGACTTTCCCGCCCAATGCTGTGATACGGTCCCTTGTTTGATCCCAGTCAGAAGGGAGCATGAAGGCTCGTAGATTCTCTAATCTCTTTTCCACGCGATCGAGGAGGGCTGCTAGCTCATCGGGGTTGTGGGCTGATTGCTTGAGCCAATAAGACATCCCTTCCCAAACGTTTTCCGCTTCAAAAATGTCGTGCAACATCTTGATCTCTGGCCATTTCAAGTCCGGGTTCGATGGCGTTTCATTAAGCAGACGTTTGCCGACAATCTTTTCTGCCTTATCATTGTAGCGTTGTGCCAATGGTAAGAAGTAATCTTCGTCATGCTCCAGTTTGTACCATTCTTCCTCTAGGCCGAGTTCGTGAAAAACACATCCTTTTTCCATATTTATACCCATAGGAACTTGGGGACAATTCTTGCTCCACGGATCGGCCAAAGCCTGTTGATTATCTTTCCAGAATTTATCGATGTCGACTGGCGCCAGCCCAACATTGTGTCGGCTTTCATCTACCAGTGCTTGAGCTCGTGATAAGTGCTGTTGTGTTACATATACACTCACTTTTTGTTTCCTCTTTATCGTTCTTTTAATCTAACGGAAAACTGTTTGGGAGGTTGCCAATGATATCTTTCTTTAGAAGGAGGGCCATCTGCAATAGACGTTAGGGTGTAGCCTTTTGCCAGTCCACTGATGAAGAGTGAACTGATCTCGGTTGAGATATCTGCAAAGGGACAGTTGTGATGATCTAGTCCAAAAGGAGAGAATTGGTCTTTAGTGACCGTTTGCGTTGTGAATCGCTCAAGGTTGAAGGAAAATGGTTCAGGGAAGGTGTCAGATGACTTATGCGATTCCCATAGGCAAAGACGAACGGTAGAGTGTTTGGGAATAAGATATCCTTCAAATATGATGTCTCGATTGATGATTCTCATCAGTCTTTCAATCTGATTCAGGCGAAGCGTCTCCATGACAAAAGCCTTGGATAGTGAAACTTTGCTTTGTTGGTTTTCAGGTGTTTCTGCTGAAATGCGTTCGAGCAGAGTTGAATTCTCTGCGGCATATTTACTGATCCAGCGAAAGAGGGAGTATAAATCGAATCGTCCCATTTCGACCATGTAGATAAGGTTTCCCAGACTTGTTTCATCAAGCGCACCATCTTGATGCATCCTTCCCAGAATGCTTTGCTGAAGCCATGTGTTGTCGTTGTCCTTTTGCTTATTTAGCAATTCAAGAAGGTAGTCGCGGATTTCATTGAAGGTTTCTTTCTGCTTCTCTCCAAGGAACCACTCTAGTCCATTTGGCCCCAATTTATTGTACATTTGGATGAGTGTCTCGAAGGGTTGGGTTCCAAAACGAGCTCCGAAGAAGATATAAATCAGCGAGCTGCTGGCGATATTGTTCAGAGTCTTGATGTAAACTCCCGGCGGGCTTGTCTTCTCCTGTTGACTAGCCGTGTAGTTTGTTAGCCCATCGATTATGATTTTTTCGAGTACCGACTTGTCTCTAACGATAACCTCCGAATCAATAGCCCTCATTAAGGAGCTGCGATATTTTTTATGATCCTCTCCTTTCATTTTACGAAGAAAACCCTTGGGAAAGAGCCGCTCAAATTCCATGGTAACGGGTGTTACATTTGCGGTATGCTCCTTAAGAAAGTGACGACATAGAGGTAGGCCAACTATACATACGCAAAATCTCCTGCCCATGGTTGCTCTGAAAATTGGCCCGATTTCCTGGGATTGCTTGAGCAAGAATTTTTGATCCGAACGTTCTGCAGGAGCAAGAGAAACGAACTTTCCAGGAGGCAATCGGTGCCTCGAAAAGGCCGCTTTTATCAATGTGTATAGTATTGGGACAATACGGTAGGTAGCGATATGCCTGATCAATTTTCTCAGAATCATAAAGATAGACGGATATATTATAGGTTAAGAGGACATCAATTTTCAGCAGTTCTTTTTTTTCGTATAGAGTCTGAAAAGTTGGAGTATAAGGAAAGAAGAACGCGTTCAGGTGTTATAGGTGATACCGTTATGTTGGTAGTGGCAGCGTTTCCCCCATACTGTTGTGATTGAAAAGCGCCTATAGCTTGCTGTATGGCGAAATAGGCGCCGATACCGTACATAAACGGTGGTTCTCCGACTGCTTTGCTACCCAATGGTCCGCTTCGTTCACTGACACTCTCGAGAAATTTTACTTCGATTTGATCCGGAATAAAGTCGTTGTCGGGAACCTTATAAGTGGAAAGCGCATTTGAGATAAGCAAGCCCTCTTTATCATACGCTAGTTCCTCCAAGGTTACCCATCCCAGGCCTTGAGCGAGCCCACCTTCTATTTGGCCAAGATCGACAGTAGGAATAATTGTCCGACCTAAATCATGAACCAACTTAGCGGAATCCAGGGTATAATTACCGCGCAGACAATCGACTGTCACTTCAATCAGGCTGGTCCCAAAGGTATAGTAGTGAAAGGGACACCCTTTCCCCGTGTCATTGTCGAAGTGGAGTCCTGGCGGAGTATAAAATCCATGTGCCATGAGAGGGATACTTGAGCAATAGGTTTCTAAGACAAGGTCATCCCATTCCAGCTCGGTAGGGGCGCCGCTTAGCTGGACTTTTTCATTAACAATGGTGATCGATTCCGAAGTTGTGTTTAGATGTTTGGCAGCGACTTCTTTGAGTCCGATTAAAATCTTTTTGCATGCTATTATAATCGCTCCACCGTTCAGGTCAGTCGTTGAACTGGCTGCGCTCGGTGAGCTATTTGCGATTCGTGATGTATTGGTGCTATTGTATCGTATGCGATCAGGACTGACTCCCAAGGTTTGTGCTGCGATGGAGATTAGGTTTGAACTCATTCCTTGTCCCATTTCAACGCCACCTGAAGCTAAGCCGATGGAACCATCGGTGTAGACATGGACTAGGCTGCTTCCCTGGTTTAGGAAGGTCCTGGTAAAACTGATACCGAAGCAAACTGGCATCAGGGCGAATCCTTTCTTTATGCCAGAATGAGAAGCATTAAAAATGTTTATTCGTTCTTTAACGTTTTCCAGATCAAATTCATTTTTCGCTTCATTCCATGCTTGTTCCATACGGCATTCTTCGAGTGTTTGCCCATAGTGGAAAGTATAGCCATCAGTAATGAGGTTCTGTTCCTGGATCCAATCGGGATCGACTCCCATCTGTTCGGCCGCTTTGTAGATTGCGGTTTCCATGGCGAACATTCCTTGTGGTGCACCAAAGCCTCGAAAAGCGGTGTTTGGAGGTAGATTTGTAAGGCAAGGGGTTCCACGAATGAGGACATTAGGTATGGCGTAGGCATTGGTTGAATGCAAAATAGAGCGCTCCAAAACGGCAGCGGACAGGTCCATATAGGCACCGGCGTTTTGATAGTGTTCAACTTGGTAGGCGAGTATCTTTCCGCTCTCGTCCAGTCCTATCTTGTAGTCCTGTTTATAGGGGTGGCGTTTGCCCGTCATTTTCATGTCTTCCTTGCGATTCAACACGAGTTGCACGGGTCTCTTCAAATGATCTGCTGCAAAGGCAGCCATGCAGGCCCAGTGAGTTGCTTGGTCTTCTTTTCCACCAAATCCGCCACCAAGTCGTTTGACATCTATTTCCACCTGATGCATCGGAATACCGAGGACTTTCGCTACGGATTTCTGCACGGATGAAGGGCTCTGGGTAGAAGAGTAAACCTTCATGCGGCCATCCTCATGAGGGACCGCCCGAGCCCTGTTTGTCTCCAGGTACATATGTTCCTGTCCTCCTATGTCGACACTGCCTTCCAATACGTGAGAGCACTCTTTCCATGCGGCTTCCACATCACCTTTTGTAAAAACTCGAGGAGCTTGTAGAACAAGTCCCTTTTTAAATGCTTCTCTAGGACAAGTGACGATGGGAAGGGCTTCGGTTGACACCTGTATCAATGTGGCGGCTTTTCGAGCTATGCTGAGGCTTTCTGCGACAACGAGCGCGATGGGTTGTCCGTGATACATAACTTCGGTTTGGGCCAAAAGAGGCTCGTCTTGAACCAGAGCTCCAATGATTCCATCACCCGGTATGTCATCGAAGGTAAGAACAGCCTCAACACCTGGCGTTCTCAGGGCTGGGGTGGTATTGAGGGCTGTGATGTTCCCATGAGCAATTGGAGAACCAAAAACTGCCGCGTGAAGCGTGCCTAGAGGAGGAGGGTAATCATCGACGAATTCGGACTTTCCGGTCACGTGAAGCTTGCTATCGCAATGTCTCATAAACGACCTCCTCTCTTATTTGCTCGGGGAATCCTTTGACGAAGTGGGCGAGTATCAGTTGGCGAGCTAGGAGCCGCTTGTATTCTGCGCTTCCTCGAATATCGCTGATCGGAGAGAATTCATTCTGAGCCAAAGAATTGGCCTCAAAAACCAGGCCAATGGAAATCTCTTTTCCTACAAGAAAAGCACTTGTTTTCGAAAGAAAGAGAGGCGTTTCCGCAACGCCTCCTATGGCCAGGTTGGCGGTTACAATCCGGTTATCCTTCACTTCAATCGATAGGGCGGAATTGACCGTTGCGATATCCAGGCTAAGGCGTTTAGAAACTTTCTCCCAATTTATAAAGGTGTTTTCCGATGGCTTGGGAAAACGAATCGTCGCTATGATTTCTTCCTGATTTTTATTGGTTTTATGGTATCCAAGAAAAAATTCCTTCAAAGGAAGTGAGTGGTGCTTTTTGTTTCCCATAAGGTCTATCTCAGCCCCAAGGGCAAGGAGGAGGCAGGTTATATCACCTATGGATGAAGCGTTACAGAGATTGCCCCCCAATGTTGCCCGAGTGCGGACCGGCCAACTTGCGATCAATTTGTTATAGCCTGAAATGCCAGGTATTGCTTCCTGGATAATCGGATCATCTCCAAATGCCTCAAAGCTCATTCGAGCATCGACCTGTATAGAATTGTTTATGACTTTTGCAGCCTCTACTGGAGAAGATAGATGGATAAGATTTATAGGTTGTTCAGGGATTTGTTCTCCTTGTTGAACATAGAGGTCAGTTCCTCCCGCAATAGGGATCGCATTCTCGGCTGGAGAATAGGGTAGGTTATCGGATTCGGATAAATCCTCTAGGCGTTTTTTAATACCCAAAAAATAGGCAGGAAGTTCGGAGCATCCACACAGGGTTGCGATTCGATCGCAGTGATCATCTAGGCCAATGAGTTTATCGGTAATTTGTTGGCCAGCGGTTCGGATGGATTTGTATCCGGTGCAACGACAGAGGTTTCCGGATATGGCATTGTTCAATCCTTTGGAATTGAGCGGTTTGGCGGTATCCAAGATCCACCCTGTCATCGACATAACGAATCCTGGAGTACAATAACCGCACTGAGTTCCACCGCAATCTACCATAGTTGCTTGCACAGTCGAAAGCTTCTCATTGTCTAGTCCTTCAATTGTTACAAGATGTTTGCCGTTCAGTTCACCCATCGGAATGAGACAGGAAGTCATTGGTTGATACTTCATGAGACCGCCCTCGTTAAGTTTTCCAACGAGAACGGTGCAGGCTCCGCAGTCTCCCTCCCTACATCCTTCTTTCGTTCCGGAAAGCCGCTGTTGATTGCGAAGAAAGTCGAGCGCCAGCATGCCCGGTGCTACATTTGTTTCAACAATGTCTGCGTTCAGAATGAATCGAATTGAAGGCCCTGTAGTCATTTTAGTCCGAGCTTATGGGCTTTATACAATATTTGGGCTGATATACTGACGGCTATCTCTTCTGGGGTGTCACTTTCAATAGGGAGACCCGCGGGTGCGGTAATACGATTCCAATCTTTATGATCAAAGCCCAGTGCGTAAAGAGATTCCTCGATTTTCTTTATCTTTGCCGGACTGCCCATCACTCCGATGTAGGGATATGGGTGACGAAGAATACCTCTTAAGGCGTTAACATCTTCTGGGTAAGACGGGGCCAATACGATTGCGAAAGTGATTTCGGGATGAGCTATCAATGAAGCTGCCGACTCGAATTCTTGAGGATGAAAAATGTGTGCGTTATCAAAAGAGGAAAGGGTAAATAAATCCCTGCGTGGGTCCAAGATACTTATGACATAGTTGAGAGATTCCATTTGGCGTGCGAGTGCTGCGCCACAGTGGCCGCCACCAAAAATAGCGATTCTCCTTCTATTTAAAGCTGAGAGGCATATCTGCCAATCTCCTTTAGTTTCTTTAGTCCAATTAGCTTGGCATGATTTTCGACCTGGCTCGAAATGCCACTCTTTGTGTGAAAGTGTCAGCACGCCTGGTTCGTCGGCATTTAGCGTTTTTGTGAATGACTTCGCTATGGGAAGCTGAGTGGGACTTACAAGAGTCAGGAGATTTGATTGGCTACCTCCGCAAATTAGGCCGGATGTATCTGGCCGATCGGATTTTTGGTGATGAAGTGTTTGAAGTTTTGTCTCGAATGCTCCATCACGCAATGCCTGCTGACCAGTCCGCAGCAACTCCTGCTCCATCAGTCCACCGCCGATTGTTCCAATTTGTTCGCCATTTTCCGTAAGTAAAAGAGAGCTTTGCGCTGTGCCGGGCGATCCTTTACTAGACTCTGTTACAAGCGCCAAAAAAACATGTCGATCTGCTTCGAGTTCCTCTACCAATCTATTCCACAGTTTCAGCATTCGGCTTGTGAGAATTTATCGAAGTAAATTTGGCCAATAAATATACGTTTTTGGGTAAGCAAAACTTAAGAAAAAGGTATCTGACATAAAGATCAGAAAACAAAAGAATGGGATCTTTGACAATAAAAACTGAGGGGTTTTCAGTTATTCCTTAGAGGAACGTCACTTTAGTTGTGGGCTGCTAGATTGATAGCGTGGATTCCGAGGATATGGCTCTCATGTTTACTCTCCACTAAATTGACCATGGCTTGACCGATGGCGACCGTAGAAGTAATCGATCGCGGGAACATGAGCTGCAGGAGTGGATAGGCCCAGCCAATAAGGGCATACAAGATTCGATATAAGAGCACTCGGGACTTGGTTCCACGCATCGGCTGGATGTAGCTGGGCCTGAATATGTATGCGGCTTTGAACGGCATTTGGAGGAGTTTATTTTCAAGTCGACCTCGTACCCGAGCCCACATGCTACCTCCTTGCTCTGTGCTGTCTGCACCTGCCGCAGATACATAGATGAAAGTCATTGCCGGGTTCTCTTTTAGAAGGGCTTCGGCTGCTGCCAGGGTCAGATCGTAGGTCAATCGATTGTAGGTGATTTCGTCTTTGCCGACGACACTTACCCCGAGACAGAAAAAGCAGGCCTCATAGCCAGCTAACTGACCTTTGATTGCACCATAGTCAAAAAAATCGTCGTGAAGAATTTCATGTAGCTTGTCGTGCTCTTCGCCGCACTTTTGACGCCCTATAACCAGCACTTTTTCGACTCGTTGGTCGTCAAGGCACTCTTTAAGGACTCCCGCTCCCACCATACCGGTTGCGCCAAATAGTAATATTCGCATTGTCAGGAAATTTCCATTTCGGGCTGTTAGGTTTAGTGAATGATAAGGTCGTTCACCTGTCTATCTTATAGTCATATAAAACGCATGACGGGTCAGAAACTCCTCCTGTTTTACTATAGAGGTGATTGGCGGCGGTGTTTTCGGCATCGGTAAGGACGTACATTTCTTTGATACCTCTCTCGATGCAGATTTTTTTCAGTTCCTCTATTAAGGCACTTCCAATCCCTTGACTTCTGTAATCCTCTGCTACTCCGATCTCATAGAAAAACATCTTCCGGGTGGGCTTTTTCCACTCATCCATTTCGTAGGCGGTCAATCCACCAACTACTTTTTTATTTACTACTGCTACTACTATGTGGAGATCCTCTCTCGA
>CAXMUM010000066.1:0-9584 GCA_964196585.1 uncultured Opitutaceae bacterium | reverse complement strand
ATCGGAACCTTTGGTACACCCCTGAACTGATCGTTTTTTGATCAGTCTAAGAATCATCTCTCAAATCTGAAAACAACCTCTGCAGGCTTCGCATACCCTAGGCGTTGGCGGATCTCACGTTCCACAAAGGCCGGGTCATTTTGCAATCTCTCCAGAAAGATCCTCTGATCTTCCAAAAGCCTCTCTGCCTCAGCAAATCGCTGCATGTTTTCAGCTTCTTGTTTCTTTAGATTAGTGAACTCATGATACGTCCGATAAAAAAACACGCCGGAGAACGAGCTCAAAGCGAGGAACAAGAGGGCATATATAGAAAAAATTATCCGGCCAAGCGTCATAGGATCAGAGACTTAGAAGATTGGGTATAACACAAAGAAAGGAAAGATTTTTTTTACAAATCCAGCCAACTCTCTCCCCCTACAGTCCCACACAAAAAAACCGTTATATTTAGCTATCAGTTAACTTTGTTCATTTATAGCCGAAACTACTTACAATGTATGAGGATTTTTACGGATTAACCGAACTTCCATTCAATATTACGCCAGATCCCAAATACCTGTATCTCAGCCCATCTCATCAGGAGGCAGTGCAGCATTTAAAATACGGGATCTCAGAGCGTAAGGGATTTATTGTACTCATCGGAGAAGTCGGATGTGGCAAAACAACTCTCTGTCGGCACTTCCTCAACGATCTCGATCGTGAGCAATATGAAACAGCGCTCATCCTAAACCCTCGCATTACAGAAACTCAACTTCTGAGAACGATACTCGAAGAACTTGGAGAAACTGTCACCGCACGCTCACGAAACGATCTCATCTCCCAGGTAAATCAAGCCCTGCTAGACCGTATTCACAGAGGCAAAGATATCGTAGTTATCGTAGATGAATGCCAAAATCTTTCCTTTGAAGTTCTCGAACAGCTCCGTCTCCTCTCCAATCTCGAAACAGATAAACAGAAACTCCTCCAAATAGTCTTGATGGGACAACCTGAGTTCAAAGAAATCTTAAACGAACCCCGTCTTCGGCAGCTCCGCCAGCGCATCCTCGTCAATTACGAATTGAAACCGCTGACTCTCACCCAAATGGAGCACTATATCCGACATCGTATAACACTGGCAGGAGGCCTCGGACGCCCTCAATTCTCCCCATGGGCAGCCAGAACCATCTTCCGCGCCAGCCAAGGAATACCACGGTTGATAAACAATCTATGCGATAAATCCCTCCTCGCGGCATTCTGCCGACAAGGAGATACCGTTGGCTTCTGGGACGTTCGCAGAGCCCTCAAAGAATATAACGCCCTCTCTCTAAATTAACAGCCCTACCCAGTTTTTAAAATGAGCTTAATCAACGATGCCTTAAAGAGAGCACAGAATCTCAACACAGCTTCTGCTAATGTTCCCCAGACTGCAACCGGACCAGCGCAACCTATCGCCATTCCCAAACGCTCTGAGCCAATGTCAGCTCAAAAAATGGTCATTACACTGGGCATTGTCATTGGTGCCCTTTTCATCATGGTCGCTGGGCTCGGAGTTGGATTCTATATTCTCTACCTTAAGACTGATGAGCCTTCCCGGGCAGTACAAGTCGAAGAACCTGTTCAAGCGCACACAACTGAAGTAGCGCCAGTCTCCGTTAACAAACGGGTACATATTACAAAAATTTCAGAGATTCTCAAGGAAACCAAAGCTGGGACCGTCGAAGCTTTATCGCAAAATGGGACACCGATCATCGGTGAAGTTTCTACTGAAATAGCCGAAACATCGCTACAGGAGACTGCTCCAATCGTAGAAGAAGAACCAGCTCCATGGGTGAATAACCCATCTCCTGAAGTCATAGTGTATGTGGATTCCATCAAAGTTACTGGAATTCGCACATCTAACGGTCGTTCCAGGGTTCTAATGAACAATAAAGTTTATAAAACTGGCGAAATGGTGAATCGTAGCCTAGGACTCAAATTAACCGACGTCAGACCTGACGAACTGGTTTTTGAGGATGCCGAAAAAAATATCTACACCGCACACTTCTGATAAGACCTCTACGGACACCATAAACGTCCGTCAATCAACACATCCCACTTGGAATATTCCCGTCTATCACGGCGAGTTGTGGACAGCAAAACAAAGACAGGGGCACAGCCTCCACCAGATCTCTTATCGAGCTTGTTTCAAACCTCATTTGGTAAAATTCTTTCTTGAGCGTTTTAGCAAGAATAGAGACATCATCTATGATCCCTTCATGGGACGAGGGACTACTCCACTTGAGGCCGCTCTCAATGATCGAATCCCCTGGGGCTCAGATCTCAACCCGCTTGCCTCCCACTTAGTTATACCACGTCTTTCACCACCGACTAAACAAGCAGTCATCGATCGATTAAAAGATATCGATCTTGAAGAGAACATTTCGCTACAGGAAGACCTTCTTGTTTTTTATCATCCCAAAACATTAACGGAAATTTCGAACCTTCGAGCCTATTTCCTGAAGAAAGAACAGGAAAATCAACTCGATCATACCGATAGGTGGATTCGTATGGTTGCACTCAATAGATTAACAGGCCACTCCCCTGGTTTTTTCTCTGTTTACACAATGCCTCCAAATCAAGCTGTCTCCATCAAATCTCAACAAAGGATCAATGCCCGGCGCCAACAAACACCATCTTATCGAAACATCTCTGAACTGATTTTACGAAAAACCAGACAGCTACTTACCGATTGTGAAATCAAGAGTATCACAAAACTAAATGCCGCTGCCGCTCAGGCCAAGTTTAGCATAGCAGATGCGACCAAACTGAACGAACTTCCAGATAATAGCGTGGACCTGATTATAACATCTCCTCCTTTTCTCGACGTAGTTAACTATGCCACTGATAACTGGCTCCGCTGCTGGTTCTGCGGCATAGAGGCTCGTCAGCTAAATATCACGACTCCTGGAAAACTTTCGGATTGGGAGAACTTTATCTCCAATGTTTTTATTCAACTAAAACGCATTCTCAAGCCAGGTGGCCGCATTGCCATCGAAATAGGAGAAGTGCGTAAAGGCTCTCTTAAGCTAGATGAAATAGTTGCTCCTCTAGGCACCAAAAACGGACTCATTCTCGAAGCCTTCTACATCAACGATCAGACCTTCACCAAAACCGCTCACTGTTGGGGTGTCGCCAACCAAAAAATAGGCACCAACACCAACCGCATTATCATCTTCAAAAAAGAATAATAAGCCTAAAACGGTGGTTTTGACTTTTCAGTGAACAAGTAACCGTTCAAGCATAGGCTATGCTGACAAGCCGCACTGAAGTCCAAGTACGTTATTCCGAAACCGATATGATGGGGATCGCCTATCATGGAAATTATCTTCCATGGTTTGAGGTTGGCCGAACAACTCTACTCAAAGAATACGGTTTCCCCTACCTTGAACTCGAAAAAAAAGGGTTCCGCCTTCCGGTGTTAGGTGTGAACGTTAAATACAAGAAACCCGCCATCTATGACGATATCCTCACGATTGAAACGACCATGGCAGAAAAACCAACTCTTCGCATTTCTCTCAACTATCGGGTTTTACGAGATGAAGAGCTTCTAGCAACCGCTTCTACACAACACGCTTTCATCAATACAGACGGTCAACCAATCCGGCCTCCCGCTGCCTTTGTCCAAGAAATGGATAAGCTTTTTTCAGGAAAATAAATCTCGAGAATTTAGACTTCTAAGCTTCGACAGAGAGCTCTTTTTCCCACCAGACATATTCAGCAAGAACCTCAGGATCCGCCTCTTTTCTTCTGGAAGTTGTCAATAGATCCAACCCTGCCTTTCCGACAAGCCGGAATACTGCCCAAACGGCATGAACTCGTACCATCGCCATCTCATGCTCGGCCAATAGAACCAACTGATCTGTAACAAGCTGTCTTTCTCCCTTCACACCCTCCAGCCACTCGGAGGAATCACCTAAGTTTCCGGCCACGATACACGCATTACGCAACAAGCCCCTAAGTTTTGTCCTCTTTATCGGACTCTTTCGGAAAACCTCACTGAAACGCTCCTGAGACATCTGTAAAAGTTCGAGTAGGCTCAGATCAACCACATCATAACGACTGGACAGAAGAAGCTGCCTTCCTTTGCGAGCAAAACGATTCCATGGGCATACATCCAAACAAATATCACATCCAAAAATGCGGCTTCCCACCGCAGCTCGGAATTCGCGAGGGATTACTCCCTTATTTTCAATCGTATGGTATGAAATACATCGTCTCGCATCAACTAAGCCAGGTTCTCGAATAGCATCTGTCGGACATGCCTCTATACATCGCGTGCACTTTCCACAATTTAGCCCCATCGAGTGTTCCGACTCCATCTCTCGAGAAGAATATTTCGACAAAGGAGGATCCGGCTCTAATTCAAATGCCGTTAAGATCGAAGCTAACAACAACCAATTGCCATGCTTTCGGGAAATTAACATCCCATTTTTTCCCTGCCATCCCAAACCTGCCTTAGCTGCCCAACCACGTTCAATCACTGGTCCAGTATCTGTATAAAAACGATAATCTGATGAAGGAATCTGGAATTTATCTTCCAGAATCTTTCCCACTTTTTTCAACCCATCTAGCAAAGTATCATGGTAATCTGAATACAGTGAATATTTCGCCCATTTTTCCTGCGAAGAAACAGTGGCCTCATCCGGCCAATAGGAAACTCCCAACATGATCACGCTCTTTATTTCTGGAAGGACTAAGCTCGGATCCAATCGCTTCTCAGTCGACCTATCCAACCAAGTCATATCCGCCTGCCAACCATCTTCCAACCATTCCAAAAAACGCCCACTCGGGACGTCGTCAGCCCGAGCAAACCGGACCTCATCAAATCCGATAGCTTCTATCTGCGCTCTTAAGACATTGCCATCCATACTGACACCTATCCGGAAAATGCCTTCGCATCGCGAAGATAAACCCGTTGCACATGGGAGGCTACGTCATTCATTGATCGGCCATCTGTCAGCACCAAGGTATCAGCTTTTCGATAAACAGGCTCCCTCTTCGCCAACATGTTTTCAATGGCACCCAAAGGATCCTCTACATTGAGCAACGGTCGATTTTTATTCCCCTTAGTTCGACGAAGAATCGATTCCGCCGATGCCATTAGACAAATAACGACACCTCTCTTTTTCAGGAGATCAAGCATCCCACTTTGGATAACCAGGCCACCGCCACAGGCAACAACACATCCTCGCTCTGAATGCCCCCCCTCAACAAATTCCTTCTCCAATTCTCGAAAACCCTCTTCTCCCTCATTTTCAAAAATCTTCTTTATAGGTCCTCCATAACGTTTTTCGATAGCAGTATCACTGTCGATTAACTCCATGCCCAATCGTTTGGCCACTAGACGTCCAACCGTGCTTTTCCCGGTTCCCATAAAACCGACCAAGTATAGATTCACGTTTTCGCTACCATTGCTCATTGTAAGTCAGAACAGCCAAAGCTTTCCTAAAAGTAAAAACGAGATAAATTTGAAATCAATTGCTCACTCGACTAACGCGAATACCTCTTCTATGAGGTAGTCGAAATGAACAAGGCCTCCATGACCTGCAATAAAGCATGAAAATCGACAACCTCATTATTGGAGGAGGCTTAGCAGGTTCCCTCCTCGCCTGGACCTTACAGAAACAAGGTGAGAGCATCGCGATCATTGATCGGCCTGATTCCAACTCCTCTTCCAGGGTCGCAGCGGGCATTATTAACCCTATAACAGGTCGGCGACTCACACCTACATGGAAAGCATCCACCCTCCTACCTTTCGCCGATCAGTTTTACAAAACATTGGAAGACGAACTCAAACAACGTTTCTACTACCCGAGAAAGGTCATTCGCCTACTTGAAACAGCTGAGGAGGACGCACTCTGGAAAAAGCGTAAGGCCGAGAATGAAGTAACCCTTTCCCGCGATTTTGACCAAACCACCTTTGCCGATTTTCTAAAGCCAGCTTTCAGTGGCGTCGAACTAGAGGATGGTGGTAATTTGGATACAAATACTTTATTGGACTCCCTGAGAGATCACTTTGGTGCTGAAAACACCTGGAGGGAAACAGAGATAAAACCTGAAGAGCTCCAAAAAAATGGGGATTCTATTATCTGGCGGGACCTTAAAGCAAAAAGGGTCATCTTTTGCGAAGGGCATCAGGCTCAAGCCAACTCTCTCTTCTCCTGGCTTCCTTTCAAACCTGCAAAAGGAGAGCTCCTCCCTATCCCCCTTGAAGCAGACATCCCCAACCATGTCTTCATTCGTGGCCGATGTTTCCTAGTATCCCTCTCCGAAGAAATCTACACCAGTGGCGCCACCTACGACTGGAATACAATCAACTGTATCCCAACCTCAGCAGGCCGAAAAGAGCTCGAAGTAAATCTTAAAAGACTGATCTCTAGTCCCTTCACTGTCCTAAAACATTTAGCAGGGATACGACCTGCTACCCCCGATGCAAAACCCTTCATCGGGAAACATCCTCAACATCCCGAATTTGTCCTTTTCAATGGATTCGGATCAAAAGGTGTCCAACAGATTCCTTATTTCGCCCAACACTTGGCTAATCATCTGATCGAAAATTCGCAGCTTGATACTGACATTGATCTCAAGCGATTTATACGGCCAATCACACCTCGTATTCCATTTAAGGCAACTCGTGTAGCTCAAGCAGAAGTGGCTCGAACAACTAAGCCGGGTGATTACGTGATCGATGCTACAGCAGGCAACGGCTACGACACACTCTGGCTTGCCGAACAGGTGGGACCGACAGGCCACGTCTTCGCAATCGATATCCAAGCCTCTGCTGTCGACTCAACTCGAATCCGGTTGAAACAAACCGACAAACTCAAACGCGTCGAACTTTACCTAGGTGATCATTCTCAACTGGATCAACTGGCTCCGCCACAATGGCACCAAAACTCCACCGCAGTCATGTTCAACTTAGGCTATCTCCCCTCTAGTGATAAATCCATTATAACCAAGCCAGAAACAACCCTAAAGGCTCTAAAGGCCGCCTGGAAATTGCTCAAAAAAAATGGTATTGTTACAGTGGTCCTTTACACCGAACACCCTGGAGGAAAAGCCGAAGCCGAAACAGTTCTCAAATGGGCCGAAAACTTAGACACCGAACAAGCCGACTTTAGACATATTCAACATCCGCTTAAGCTCGAAAAATCTCCAAGCGTTATTTCAATCACTAAAAAAAGTTAGCTCTTTCGACTTAAAGCTCCTCAGCCTCACCCCTTTTGATCTTTGGGTGGGGCCAGACAATCTGCCTTCTCTCCGGCGTTAACCTTTTAAGCAATTCTCTAGAAGGTCGGTAACCATGACGAAAGAATCCCCAAGAAGGACCATAACGATAAACAGCAATACGACGTTCACCTGAATTAACTCTCTTGGCTGAACCATGACATATAGCGTCGACAAACAGTAATGCGTCACCCGCCTTCATCTGCACCTCAACTGCACCTGTAACTCCGTCTACTGAGCCACCTTCCATTGTCATTTTGGCATTATCGAATTCAGGATGCCGAAAATTGGACTTGTGACTACCCGGAATAACCATCGTAGCCCCATCACCCGGCCCAATATCATTTAGGGCAATCAGGATATTGATTTGGCCACAATTGAACTGTTGGTCGCGCACCAAGAATTGACAACGTTTGACCCAAGGAACTGGCCCTGAATGAAGTCCTATCGCCTCACCAGGACTGCGAATACTGGCAAAATTTTCATCAATAAAAAGAGGCCCATGCTGCGCATCAAAACTTTCCTGACCACCGACAAAAAGCTTTGCATGATCTATCCATGAGGGATGATCAATCAGCTTTTCAAAAGGTTCTCCACCCTCATAAATTTGCTGCAAATTAAGCCCCTCTTTGTCACTGGCGAAAACATGTGAATGAACGTGCCCATGCCACTCTCCTGGCTTTTTTAGAGGAATCGCCTCCAAACAAGTATTTAGATCTTCCACCTCTTGATCATCCAAGGCGTTTTCGAGGAGCAAATAACCCCGCAAATCAAACAAATATTTATCCAATTCAGAAACCATGACCAATCCTTATGGACATGAAAAAAAATAAAAACAATTCCATTTCGTTCATCTCTTTATCTTTTTAGCACAAGCTGCCATTGACAGACACCCTTGTAAAACTACGGTAACCATCGCAAAATAATATCCACCTACAATAAGCTAAACCAATGGCGCACTTCGATCCAGTATCTCTCGCTCCGGCTGATCCAATTCTCAGTCTCACTGAAGCATTCAAGGCAGACACGAATCCAGAAAAAATAAACCTCAGTGTTGGTGTATTTGTGGATGACTCTGGAACGACTCCTATCCTCCCAACTGTAAGTGAGGCAGAACGGCGTCTCGCCGCCAACGCGAACACCAAGAGTTACCTTCCGATGACTGGAACCCCAGCTTACAGTGCTCTCACCCAGGAACTTTGTTTCGGAACTGAAATAAAGGATGACCTCAATGGTCGTATCATCTCGGCACAAACTCCAGGAGGAACTGGAGGTCTCCGGGTTGCAGCCGATTTCATTAAAAGCAATTTATCAACCAATACCGTCTGGCTGAGCAATCCCACCTGGGCCAACCACAAAGGCATTTTCTCTGCTTCAGGCTTGGAAACCAAAACCTATGCCTATTTTGATCAATCCTCTTCGGGTCTGGACTACGAAGCATTTATTGAAGCTATCAAAACAGTGCCCGCCGGCGATGTCGTCATCTTGCATGCTTGCTGCCACAACCCAACCGGAGCCGATCTGTCTCCATCGCAATGGGATGAAGTAGCTGCCATTGCGATCGAAAAGAACTGGATTCCCCTTCTCGATTTTGCCTATCAGGGTTTTGGAGTAGATCTTCAAACAGATGCTCATGGAGTCCGCGCCTTCGCAAAGACAGGTCTACCCTTGTTTGTCTCTCAATCTTTTTCTAAGAATTTTGGCCTTTATCAGGATCGGGTGGGAGCTTTACACATTGTCACAGCCAATGACGATGAGGCGAAGCGTGTTGCTAGCCAGATGAAAATCGCTATCCGAACAAATTACTCAAACCCACCTGCTCACGGTGGAGGAATTGTGCAAACGATTCTGAGCGATGCAGACCTTTATGAAAAGTGGGAGTCTGAAGTAACAGAAATGCGCACTCGTATTCATCGTGTCCGCAATGACTTTGTCTCAGCTCTTGCAGCCGCAAACGTCAGTCGCGATTTTGGGTTTCTCAAACAGCAGAAAGGCATGTTTTCCTTTACAGGCCTGAATCAGGAACAAGCCAAGACACTCCGAGAAAAATACAGTATCTATATCGTTAATGATGGACGCATAAACGTAGCCGGAATTACATCTGACAATCTACCTCGTCTCGTCCAAGCCCTCAAATCGCTTTTAGGGTAAGCATTAGAGTGGTTTATCCGCTCTCAATTGTGCCTCTTTGGGCACTAGAATTTTCAAGGAAAGAGGATTAATTTTTACATTGATCTCTTTACCCATCTGATGGACTTCCCCATCAGTGTGAAGTAAACTCTCTTTCTCCAAGACGATTCGAAACGACTTGCCTTTAGACAACTGAACAAAAGAGCTTTGGT
>CAXMUM010000065.1:9334-9686 GCA_964196585.1 uncultured Opitutaceae bacterium | reverse complement strand
GGAGAGATACAGGTTGAGGGAAATTCATCGGAAATAGCCAGAGAGCAGATGAGCTTCATTTTTCAAGAGGCTACTTTATTACCTTGGTTAAATGTATGGAGGAACATCGAAGTGCCCCTTCGGTTAAAGGGTCTTTCCAGGGAGGATAGGGATCGAATGTCGGAGAAGTTATTAAAGTTAGTTCGATTGGAGGATGTTCAAGGGTATTATCCTAGGCAGTTGTCTGGAGGGATGAAAATGAGGGTTTCCTTGGCCAGAGCTCTGGCTTCGTCCCCAAAAATTTTGCTCATGGATGAGCCGTTTGGCGCATTAGATGAGATGACTCGGAACCATCTTAATGAGGAGTTGCTTG
>CAXMUM010000065.1:5380-9324 GCA_964196585.1 uncultured Opitutaceae bacterium | reverse complement strand
GAAAGCGAACATAAGCGAACATTTAAATAAGGATTACGAAATGAGCCTCCATAGAGCGAACAATATTAAGCAGCTGGCTGAAGATGAGTTAGATGTTCTTATTTTAGGTGCAGGTGTGGCTGGAATACGTGAAGATGTGGCGATTAATCTTCCTTATCCTCGATCTGCCGAAACGAGAGAATCTTCAGAGTATCAAGGGTTAGTAGGTGAGATTTCTCGAAAGTTACGTGCCGTCGAATCATCGTCATGAGCATTTTTCGCAAGATAGGACTACCCGTGATTACCGGCATGTTTTTTATTGGAGCATGGTATGGGTTTATTCTGTGGACAAATGCGCCGGGTTGGAAGTTTCCGTTTTTGCATGAGGTTCTTGTCGCTGGTTATAGGGAGCGAGTCCTGTTATTTGAGGGAGCACTTGAAACGTTATCCGGAGCGTTTTTGGGTTTCACGGCTGCGGTTGGCCTGGGCTTTTGCTTTTCAGTCATGATGGCTGCTTCGGTTTCGTTTCGAAGAGCCTTTTATCCCTATGTCTTGGCTTTGCAGATGATACCCGTCATCGTATTAGCTCCTGTCTGTGTTTTGTACTTTGGCACAAACCTATTAAGTGTAACGGCAATAGCGTTTCTGATCAGTTTTTTCCCGATTGTAGCTAATACAACACAGGGTTTGATTTCAACGGATCAAAACTTGATTGATCTGTTTAAAATGTGCAATGCCAGTCGATTTCAAGAGGTCACCTTGTTGCGAGTGCCTTATGCGTTACCGCATTTTCTGACGGGTATGCGCATTTCAGCTACGCTTGCACCGATTGGCGCAATCGCGGGTGAGTTCTATGCGGGAAGCGCTGGAGGAGCAGGGGGGCTGGGTTTCTTGGCGATTGTCTATAACGCACGGTCACAGGTCGCTGAATTGTATGCGACTGGATTTGTCGCCTGTTTCTGTGGATTCCTTTTTGTGTCTGTGGTTATAATGCTCAATTGGTGGCTGCTTCATAAGTGGCACGACTCTATTGAGCGAAAAGACCTCTAGTGATTTGGTTTAAAAGATCACCGATATCCATATGAAGATACCGGTGATGGATGACTTCTGGGATGGCCTATTTTAATTCAACGAGGACTTGTATTTCAACCGTTGCATTTTTAGGAAGTCCAGCGACAGCTACAGCGGCTCGTGCATGTTTGCCAGCATCTGCAAACACTTCGACAAAAAGATCGGAAGCTCCATTGATGACAGCGGGACTATCAGCAAAACCACTGACTCCATTCACGAAACCAGTGACATAAACGATACGGGCCACTTTATCCAAGTCACCGGTCGCTGCTTTGATGTTTGCGATAGCATTCAACGCACAGATCCTGGCGGCTTGATTGGCAGACTCAATCGTTTGGTCTGCGCCGACTTGTCCTTCATGGGTGATTTTTCCCTCATCCACTGGTAGCACTCCTGAAAGGTGTAGGAGATTTCCCGATTGTACTGTGGGAAGATAATTTCCTGCTGCGGCAGGTGGATTGGGTAGGGTAATACCTAGTTCGTTTAGTTTGTTTTCAATTTGCATGGTAAATTGGCGAGAGACTTTATCTTTCGCAGCTATCTTTGCTCGATTTTTTTTAGAAATGCAAGAGCTGCAAGGCTAGAGAAAAGATCGATGTGAAAAGATGGATTTTTTATTCTATTTTACGAATGTCCCACTTCCTGGAATATTTTCAGTTGTTCGCCAGTCTTCCTGCCAATTTAGCTGAGCAGTGCCCAGGTCGTCATTGTCTGTATCATCAATTTGGACGTTCAGCCTGATGTTTTTCCAATCTCCTCCAGCGATGGTTTTAATAGTATTTATGGGTATGGCGATCTCTGCTGTGTATCCAGATTCGTTTGGAAGGCAGACAAACTTTGTTCCTTCCGGAAAATTGTTTCCTGGGTGAACGGGGATAGAGCTTTTGCTAAAATCGCCGGGGCTGATCGCTACGAGAATGATGTCGTCCCTCGACCTGTTGTAAACATTACGTTCTCTCGGCTTTCTAGCATCCAATCGCAACTCGATACCGTCCTGTTCCCATGGCGCTATTCCAGGTATTGCCACCATTTCGTCATCAATCACTTCTATCGCACAATAGAAGTAGTCAGTATCGTAGGTAACTGCGAAATGATACCGGGAATCATCTTCTCCCTTCCATCCTTCGGGATCTTTCAAAATCTGTTTCGGCTGTGTCACTTTAAAGGGAAGCTCCGGCCATTCATGGATCAGGCCATCAAGGATAAATTCTATTTTGGTTGGTTTTATCTGATGGGTTTGTACCGCATAAAGAGCAGAAGTTCCCTTTAGATCGATTATATCATTGGGTAGTTGAGCATTAGCGGACCATTCGATTTCCAGCAGTTTGAGGTTGTCTCGGACTATTTCAGAAGGGGTGTTTAATGTAAGAGAAATTGAGTGAACGGAATTGGGCGGAATGGTTAAGGAAATATTTTCTTCGCCCTCAAGTTGAATGTGCTCTTTAGGAATGAATTTTGCAGTATAGTGAGTGGGAACATCCATGTCATTGCGAAGTATGATCTCTTTTGTTACACGCTCGAATTTAGGTGAGGTAAGTAGGACTGGGTCTGGATAGTATATGCCATTTGAGACAAAGCCATCCATGGAGGTTCGAATGTCCTCTGTGCGGACATTTTCATCCCAGATGCCATCGAGCATTAGGTTGGCGATGATCGGGCCACTGTCCGTCATTGTTACCCAGGCGACGTGATCAAACTCACCAAAGGAGGGCCCTCGAAGGGGACTGCCGCCACCGGTGGTGGCGAGGGTGAAATAGCGATGATCGTTGCGAGTTATTTTTACGTAGCTATGGAAATGGCCTGCAAAGACGGTGTATTTTCTGTTTTCCAAAGCCTCTTCAATAGGATCCCACATGGCTTTGCGTTCACCTTCGCGGTAGTCCCATAGTGGGCTGTGAACAAAGACGAAGGTCCAGTGCACCTCTTGGTTTTCGGCTAAGACCTCTTTTATCCACTCAACTTGTGGCTGTAGGATTTGGTGGGTATTTCCATCCATACTGTTGAGGCAGAGAAAGAGCACATTGTTATACAAAAAATGATAATTGGCCTTTCCAAAACGTTCCTTCCAGACTCTTGCCATTACGGGATTGGTGATGTCGTGATTCCCTGGAAGGTAGAAAAAAGGCATGTCTAGTTTTTCGACAAACCCCGTGAATTCATTCCACTCATTATTCAGGATTTCCTCATCCTCTGTATAGCCTTCAATGAGGTCTCCAACGCTCATGACAAATTCCGGTTGGAGCAAATTTAGCTTTCCCATTGCTTCTTGAAAAACTCCCTGTCGATGCCCCCCGGTTCGATCCGAAACAATGGCGAATTGAAAGGCTCTTGGATTGTTTTTGAACTCGAGGTTTGTCCAAGGAGCAGGCCCGTCAACTGGATCGACTTCTAAGGTTGCGGTAGTCTCTTTTTGGTCGAGCTCAAAAGCTGGTTGGACGGGGTCGTGGTTACCTTCGTGGGCAAAAATCGAAGTAGTGAAGAGGAAGGAGAGTAAGATCAGTTTTTTCATAATGTTTCCAAAGAGGGTCTTCAAAAGATATTTAACCTTTGATATGTTGAATGAAAAGAGGATGTTTGTGAGGAATTAAACCGGTTCTAATTATTACCGAATCAATTCCCTAAGCACTAACTCGATCGACAGAATTTACTGTGCGATATTTGGCTGACTGTTCATCGGCATGATAGGAGGAACGAACCAAAGCGCCTGATTCCACAACCCCTAAGCCAACGGACAGTCCATATTCTTTCCACTCGATAAATTCTTCTGGAGTGACCCACCGATCGACGGGTAAATGCCGAGAGGTCGGTTGTAAATACTGGCCGATGGTAATGATATCGACTTTGTTCTGGTGGAGATCTCGGAGAGTCCGGGCAATCTCTTCTTTGGTTTCACC
>CAXMUM010000065.1:0-5370 GCA_964196585.1 uncultured Opitutaceae bacterium | reverse complement strand
GCATGATACCTGACTTTGTGGTGAATCCACGAGCTTTGGCATGTTGGAGGACAGAGAAAGAACGTTCGTACTGAGCTTGAACTCGAACAGCCTTTTGTAGGCGCTCAATGGTCTCGATGTTGTGGTTTAGAATATCCGGTTTTGCATCGAGGATGGTATCGATGTCTTTGGTCCGACCTTTCATGTCGGGTATGAGAACTTCGATTGCGCAAGAAGGATTGCGGTGCCGAACCGCCCTAATCGTTGCGGACCATGCAGCGGCACCACCGTCTTTTAACTCATCACGAGCGACTGATGTGATGACGCAGTGTTTGAGATTCATTTTGGCGACTGCATCAGCCACTCTAGCTGGTTCACCCAGGTCAACCTCGGCCGGCTTACCGGTTTCAATATTACAGAAGCGACATGAACGAGTGCAGATATTGCCCAGAATCATTACGGTAGCTGTCCCTCTCGACCAACATTCTCCCATATTGGGGCATTGGGCACTCTGACAGACTGTATGGAGCTGGTTATCGTCGACAAGCTTCCGGACGTGGGTGTAGCCAGGACCATTGGGTAGTTTTGCGCGTAGCCAGGAAGGTTTACGAGTTTCCATAATGTATAATCTGATCTTTTAGGAGCTGTCTGATGGAAGTCAAAGCGGGAAGTTCTGTTTTTTAGATTTGGGGCAGAAAGAAGAATTTGTAGGGCTGGGTATAAATCCATTGATTTTTTCACCTGAGAGGGCCTAAAGTCTTCGGTTTCCCATGAGCTCAAGTTTATCTGACATTTCCCACGACCAATACGCGGTCCGCCTAAAAAAGCTGGAGGATCTCCGGGCAGCCGGAATTGACCCATATCGGACTGTCTTTGAGCCGAAACATTTTTCGGATGAAGCGAAAGCTCTATTTCAGGATGATTCTGAGAAAACTCAGGCTATGGTATCTGTGGCTGGTCGCTTGCTTGTGATTCGTGCCATGGGCAAGAGTCAATTTGTCAAAATCCAGGATCAGAATGGACTTATCCAGCTTTACGTTCGTAAGGATGTGATTGGAGATGAAGCTTTTGATCGATTTAAACGGTTGGATTTGGGAGATATCATCGGAGTTGAAGGAGAGCTTTTTAAAACAAAAACGGGAGAGGTTTCTGTTCGAGCAGCCCGGTATGAATTGGTCAGTAAGTCCCTCCGCCCTTTACCTGAAAAATGGCACGGTCTTTCAGATGTGGAGCAAATTTACCGACATCGACATCTGGATCTGATCGTTAACGAAGAGTCGAGGAAACGTTTTTTTGTGCGGAGCAAGATTGTTTCGACGATCAGGCGCTTCTTGGAGGATCGTTCTTTTGTAGAGGTGGAGACGCCGGTTCTACAGAATGTTGCTGGTGGTGCCGCAGCCAAACCGTTTGAGACTCACTTTAATTCATTGGGTTGTGATTTTGTCTTACGTATTTCCTTAGAGCTTTATCTCAAGCGATTGTTGGTAGGAGGTTTTGATCGAGTATTCGAAATTGGAAGAAATTTTCGTAATGAGGGGTTGTCCCGTCGCCATAACCCGGAATTTACCATGTTGGAGGTTTATCAGGCTTACTCAGACTATCGAGGTATGATGAGCCTGATTAAGGATATGATCTCAACGATAGGTGAGAAGGTGCTGGGAACTTTAGAGATGAAGGGTCCTGACGATTCCGTTATCAATTTGGGAGGAGAATGGAGAGAAGCTGCTTACAAGGATTTAGTAAGGGAAGAGACGGGAGAAGCTGATTGGTTTGCTTTTTCGAAAGAAGAGAAGATTGCCAAAGCTGAGGCAATGGGTGTGAAGATAGATCCTGAGTGGGAAGATTATGAAGTAACCAATGAGATCTTCAGCAAACGGATTGAACCCAATCTGATTCAACCAACATTTGTAACACATTTGCCAAAGGAGCTCTGCCCATTGGCTAAAATTAATCAGGACGATCCAACGACTCTTGACGTTTTTGAACTCTGTATTGGAGGAATGGAGATTGCGCCGGCGTATTCTGAGCAAAATGATCCCTTTATCCAAAAGCAGATGTTTGAGGCACAGGCAGGTGGAGAGGTTCAGAACATCGATAACGATTTTCTAGAAGCCCTTGAGTATGGGATGCCACCAGCCGGAGGCATGGGGGTGGGGATAGATCGTTTGGTCATTCTGCTTACGGGTGCCGAGGGAATTCGAGATGTTATCCTGTTTCCTCAGTTGAGGCCTGAGTGAAGATGATGAAGAGCTTCTCTTATTTGATTGCATTGGTATGCGGGAACCATGGTGGTGAGGAAGTGACTAACCTGAGTGATTGTATTTCAATTTTCAGTAACCTGATATAGAACGTGCCTTGGTATATCTACATTGCCCGAAAACAGCTTTTCCCTTCTGGGCGTCGATTTCCTTTTTTTACGTTTGTCTCCGTTTGTGGAGTTATGTTGGGTGTGACCGTTCTCATTATTGTGTTGAGTGTTATGAACGGTTTTGGGCACGAAATTCGTTCCAAAATTGTTGATACGCAGGGCCATTTAAGAGTCCAGTCGTCTGGTTTTATTTCGGAATGGGAGGCGTTATCAGAAAAACTTTTGTCCCGTGATGAAGTCGCTGGTGTTGCGCCATTTGCTCATGGCCCTGTAATGCTTCAATTTCGTAATCAACCCAGGTTCCCTGTCATGCAAGGTATCGATGTGGAGAGGGAAGCCACGGTGGTTGAGCTCTCGAAGTTTATCCAATCAGGTTCGATTGACGATTTAGATGATGATTCCGTTTTACTAAGTTCATCACTGGCTTTGGGGTTGCGGGCAGGTGTTGGGTCTGAAGTTGAGGTCTATTCCCCTTTGCTCTTGGATAAATTAACTCAGGATGAAATCTTATTACCCCGAAGTGTTCAAGTCGTGGGTATCTACGAAACGGGTTGGAGTCAGATTGATGACAATACAGTGATTTGCTCTTTGGCTTTGATGCAGGATTTGTATGGATTAAGCGAAAGCGTACATGGGTTGAAGATTCGCCTAAGATCTGGAGTAGATGTGTATTCTGTTACTCCAGACTTGGCTGATTTGTTAGGACCCTCCTACAGCGTTTTGTCCTGGTTGGAATCGAACAGAGATTTTCTTTTTGTGATTCAGATGGAGAAAAATATCCTCTTTTTTCTCTTATTGTTTATCATTCTGGTTTCGGCCTTTGCGATTACTAGTTCTCTCTTAATTACAGTTGTTCGAAAGATGCGTGAGATCGGCTTGTTGGGGGCCTTAGGTGGTCGTCCTTGGCAGATAGGTATGTGTTTTTGTGTTCAGGGTTTTTTTATTGGAGTTGTGGGAACTGGATTGGGGGTTGGATTGGCGTTCCTGGCGCTTCACTTTCGCAATGACATCGTACATGCATTTGCGAGGTGGACGCAAAGCGAGGCTGCTTTGCTGCGTTTTTATCAATTCTCCGATCTTCCGTCTGACACGAGTATCCAGGATTTGGTTATTATAGGGGCAGCCTCGATCATTATATCAACATTTGCGGGTCTTATCCCTGCATGGAGGGCCGCAAAATTGCGGCCAGCGGAGGCTTTAAGAAGTGAGTAACGCAACAAACATCGTTCTCTGGGCAAGGGGATTGAAAAAGTCGTTTGTAAGCGGAGATCGATCAATTGATGTTCTTGATGGCATCGATTTCAGATTAAATGCTGGTGAAAGCATTAGTATAAGGGGTGAGTCAGGCAGTGGGAAAACAACCTTGCTCAACGTGCTTTCAGGACTGGAATCAGCGGATGACGGATTGATTGAATGGGGGCGTTATAATTTGAAATATCTGGGATCAAATGATCAGGCCAAATTAAGGGCGTCATTCCTGGGGTTGGTTTTTCAATCGTTTTATCTGATACCAGAACTAAATGCGCTGGAAAATGTGTTGATGAGTGGCCGGATGGTTGGGCGGGTTACGCGTGTGCATCGTCAACGGGCTCGTGAATTGTTGGGTAAAGTGGGTTTATCCGAAAGGACGAAGCACCTACCTCTTAAGTTGTCTGGTGGGGAAAGGCAGAGAGTGGCTTTGGCTCGTGCTCTTTTTAACCTTCCAAGAGTTATATTTGCGGATGAACCAACAGGTAATCTGGATGAAAAGACGAGTGCTGTTGTCATCGATCTTTTGCTAAGTCTCTGTCGAGAAGAAGGTGTCTCCTTGGTTTTGGTGACACATAACAAAGAACATGCGAGCAGGACCTCTCGGCAGCTTCTTTTAAAAGATGGACGACTGGAGTCTATTGGAAGTAATGATGAAAAAAATTAAAACAGGTGTCGCGGGTGTTGGTTATTTAGGGCAGCATCATGCCCGGATTTATAGTGAGCTCGCGAACGCGGATCTTGTGGGTATTTATGAAGTCAATGACGAGCGGGCATCAGAAATATGTGAGAAACTTGCCTGTGAGCGGTTTGATTCCATAGAAGAATTGGGAGAGGCGTGTGAAGCTGTCAGTGTCGTTGTGCCAACAGATTTGCATTATGAAGTAGCGATTCCACTTCTAAATAAGGGTTGTCATTTACTGATCGAAAAACCTCTTTGTACATCCCTTGAAGAAGCGGAAGCAATCGTCTCCACTGCCAGGGAAAATGATGTGCAAGTTCAAGTGGGGCATATTGAACACTATAATCCCGTGATGAGTTATCTAGAAGAGGCCGTAGACCGGCCTCAATTTATGACCGCGGATAGGTTGGCGCCTTTTCAGCCTAGAGGTACGGAAGTTGGAGTTGTTTTGGATTTGATGATACACGATATAGGAATCGTTCTTCAATTGGCGAAATCTCCAATCGAACGAATTGATAGCGTGGGAGTGAGTGTTCTTTCACCGACTGAGGATATTGCGAATGCCCGAATACAATTTGCCAACGGATGCGTTGCGAATTTGAATGCTAGCCGAGTTAGTTCCAAAAAACTCAGGGAAATTCGTATTTTTCAATCGGCTACCTATCTGTCACTTGATTTCATGAACCAGAGTGGTCACTTGGTGAAACGAAATAAAATGGAGCTTCAAAAAAGTGAAATTCCGATAGAGAAGGGTGAACCTCTAAAGTTGGAATTGGCCTCTTTTATTGAAAGTGTGTTGCAGGCGCAAGAACCCAAGGTTGGGGCATCTTTGGGTAAATCGGCTTTAGAAGTTGCGATTACGATTACGGATCAGATTCATAGTGCTACGAAAGCCTGAGTTTGACTAAGGCGAGAAGTATTTAATTTTCTCAAAAAACGTAATTTGACAAGTCGTTTTGCACCGTCAGGACGAAATTCTTCCTAGAGCTGTTTGTTCGATGAAATGGAACTTATTAGAAAAAATTTGATAAAATAGGTTGAAAACTCTCCATTATCGAAGGATAGATGATAACCCCTCTCTTCTGTGTTAACC
>CAXMUM010000064.1:0-9711 GCA_964196585.1 uncultured Opitutaceae bacterium | reverse complement strand
CTTTAGGGTCAGAATGAGAAAATGTATGTGGGTCCATTGTGGATCAAAAGTTAAGGTTAAAACAAAAAGAGGTCAGTCGTGAACAATCTCTGTTCCGATACCTTTATCGGTGAATATTTCGAGCAGTAAGCTATGCGGCATTCGTCCATCGACTAAGTGGACCCGATGGACTCCTTCCGCGAGAGCTCTGGTTGCACTGGAAATCTTGGGTAGCATCCCCGATCCAATCGTCCCTTTTTCCCGCAATGCTGGCACCTCGCTGATTTTTACCGTCGAAATAAGAGATTCTTGATCATTGGGATCTTCCAATAATCCTGGGACATCACTCATATAGACAAGCCGCCGAGCCCTTAGAGCACTGGCTACCCGAGATGCAACCAGATCTGCGTTCACATTATAAGGATGACCATCATATCCTTTGGCAACAGGTGAAATAACGGGAGTAAAACCTTCCTCTATCGCTTTTTTGATAAGCTTCACCTTTACCTCGGCAACTTCCCCTACAAAACCAAGATCGATCGGCTGCCCTGTTTCGTCTTCGCTCAACTTGTTACACAATAATACTGTGTCTCCAGCCATCCCAAGCGGTTTTGCCCGTTGATTCTGAAGCATCGCACACACCTCTTGATTGATCTCATTATCCAGTGTCTTTTTGACGACCGAAATAGCAGCTTCGTCCGTAACCCTCAATCCATTGCTAAATACAGGCGTAAGGCCTGCCTGCTCCATCGCACGGCTGATAGCTTTACCGCCACCATGTACGACCACGGCATTAATCCCTACTGCAGAAAAGAACGCAATATCTCCAGCAACCCGGGACCGAACTTCCTCATCGGGATCGTCCATGAAGCTACCACCATATTTAATCACAAAGGTAGCTCCCCTAAATTTTTGAATATAAGGTAACGCCTCTAAAAGGACTTTGGATTTTGCGATTAAGTCAGCGTGTGGCATTCTTCGGTGTTTCAGTCGTATTTATAAAATGTTGTTCGTTCAGAATCCTCTAAGAGCTATTCACTCTTGTTGAAATTAACATAACCTTCCGTCAGGTCTGTTGCCAAGAGTCGAAACTTACCCTCTCCCAAATTGAGATTCAGCGAAATCGTAAACCTTTTGGCCCGGACGATTTCCTTCCACTCCGTTTTGTATTCAGGTTTTGGCATCCCACCGACAAGGACAGGAACATCATCATATGATATATCCAGCTTCTCTTCAATCAGATCTGCCCCTGCATACCCAGCCGCATGAGCAAGTCTACCCCAATTAGGATCTTCCCCATACCAGGAAGACTTTACCAAAAGCGAATTACCAATTGCTCTGGCCACTTTTTCCGCATCTGAAGGAGAAGCAGCACCAGAAACATTCAGTTCTACCACTTTGGTAATTTTTTCTCCATCTGAAACAACCTTCTCTGCCAGAGATTGGCATACCATTTCCACAGCAGCCTCAAATTTCTGATACAGTTCACTCGTTGGTTCATCTTCAACAACTTGCCCTGAACTTCCATTCGCTAGCAAAAGCACTGTATCATTTGTGCTCATATCTCCATCAATCGTAATCGCATTAAAGGATCCCTTAATACTTTGCCGAAGAATCCTATCCAATATTTCCGAAGAGACATCTAAATCCGTTGCCAAAAAGGCTAACATTGTCGCCATATTTGGCTCAATCATTCCTGCGCCTTTGGCCATTCCCGAAATCGTAACTGTTTTTTCATTACAGGATATCTGGACGGTAACTGTTTTGGGACATGTGTCTGACGTCAGGATCGCATTCGCGGCCTTTTGACTTTGTTCATCCGATGAATTCTTATGTTGTGCTGCAGACGAAATGCCTTCCTTGATCTTGTCCATCGGGAGTTGCTCCCCGATACGACCTGTTGAACAGACAAAAATACTCTCTTGAGGCACTCCACACGCAGAAGCTGTTTCTTTCGCCATCTCCGAGGCATTTGCCAAGCCTTCTTCACCCGTACAGGCATTGGCATTTCCACTATTTGCAATGATTCCATTTATATCTCCACCTGCCCGCAAATAATCTTCGCAAAGCCGAACAGGAGCAGCCTTCACCTTATTAAGAGTAAACACACCAGCTGCCTTACAGGGAAATTGGGAAAAAATCAGAGCCATATCGAGCCGATCATCTCCTTTGTTCCGAACGTCGCACGACACACCTGCTAGTTCGAATCCAGAGACGTCGCTCAGACCGGGACTGTCATCTATGATCGTAAGATCTTTCATCACCTTAACTCAATAACCCAGCTGTTTCACTAAAGCCCAACAGGAGGTTCATTATCTGAACCGCCTGACCACTACCGCCCTTCATCAAATTATCTTCCGCTGACGTAATGACAAAGTTTCCCGTCCGAGGGTCATAAACCGCAGACATTTCGACCCGGTTTGAGCCAACAACATCTTTGGTATCAGGCATTTCACCAGATGGCAAAATCGAGACAAAAGGCTTTCCATTATACGCTTCTTCCCATTTGGCATAAAGTGCTTCAATGGAGGAGTCCTTCGCCAGAACGGTAATCGTTGTGGCGATACCCCTCCGCATCGGCGCGAGATGGGGATTGAATTGAACGACAACCGGTTGACCCGCAGCCTCAGACAACTGTTCTTCTATTTCAGAAAGATGCCGATGTTTAGGCAGCCCATATGCCTTGGCACTTTCAGAGCGTTCACAAAAAAGAAAGTCCTCGGCCATCTTCTTTCCGGCACCACTAACTCCACTAAAAGAATTGATCACGATCCTTCCAGAATCGATCAACCCAGCTCGGACGAGAGGGACCAAAGGAATTTGAATACTGGTCGGATAACAACCTGGACAAGCGAGAACCGCAGCAGACTCCCATCCCGGCTCAACCAATTCCGGCATGACATACCGGCTTTTTGCCAGCAAATCTGTATTTGGGTGGGGCGCTCCATAAAATTCCTCATAAACAACAGGGTCACTAATCCGAAAGTCGGCACTCAAATCGATGACTTTTTTCCCAGCTGCAGCCAGAGATTCTGCAAAAATAGCCGCCGCTCCATGTGGGAGTGCGAGAAAGAAAAGATCAATCTCCTTTGAAGAAGCTAACTCTTCTGGGTCACTATTCACAAAGGAAAGCCCCTCCAATTGTCCACGCATGGATGTCACCACTTCATTCACTGGCTTACCTACATGCTGACGCGACGTCACCATACCCAACGTAACCTGGGGGTGATTCGCCAAAAGGTGAATCAACACCTCGCCGAGATAACCGGCAGCTCCAACAATACCTACTTTCACTTGTTTAGACATGAGTTTTTCAGAGAATTGGTCAAAATACTATTTATAAAAAAAATTGCCCTCACCGGCAAAGCCGAGGAGGGCAAAAGAAATTCGACAGTTCTCGAGTAAAATTTAACGTTTTGAGAACTGGAACCGCTTGCGGGCTCCTGGCTGTCCGGCTTTCTTACGTTCTTTCTCGCGAGGGTCACGAGTCATATGTCCGGCTTGCTTCAAAGGGATACGAAGTTCTTCGTTATATTTCTGCAATGCTCTAGCAATCCCATGGGCTACTGCACCGGCTTGTCCGCCGCTACCGCCACCTCTGACATTTGCAATAACATCGATACTATCACGAAGCTCCACTGTTGCCAATGGACGAACCGCTTGTCTGGAAAAATTGTCGTGAGGAAAATAATCCTCAAAAGTCCGACCATTCACTGTTATTTTACCGCTGCCTTCGGTAATACGAATTCTGGCAGTCGCTGTTTTGCGACGTCCGGTGGCAGTATAAATTGTGCTTTCGCTAGCCATATTAGTCTATATTCAGAGGGCTACAGTTTCTGGATTCTGTGATTCATGCGGATGCTCCGATCCAGCATAGATTTTAAGTTTCGTCATCATCTTATGAGCTAAACGGTTCTTAGGCAACATACCTTTAACTGCATGCTGAATGATGAATTCCGGTTTTCTTGCCCGCATGTCCTTAAGGGAGCGATACTTTTCGTTCCCAACAAAACCAGAATAGAACATGTATTGATTCTGCTCTTCCTTCTTACCTGTCAGGACGACCTTTTCGGCGTTAATCACGACCACGAAATCACCAGTGTCCACATGCGGAGTATAGCTGGGCTTGTCACGACCACGTAATATGTTAGCGATCTTAACAGACAAACGACCCAGGACCTGGCCTGAGGCATCTACAACTTTCCACTGAGGTTCAACTGTTTCTTTCTTTGCGAGATAGGTCTTCATTTGAGAAAAAGAGGAAGAGGAAGTAGTATATCCAACCCTATTGTCAACCCTTTAGCTGCTAATTTTGAGTTGCAAACAGAATAGGCGGAGAATCCGTCCAAAAATGCTTCTGGTAGAAACTCCGCCCACGCCTCTAAAAATTATCTTAAACCCGATTTAGAAAAAGTATATCACCCATTTGATTCACTCGCTGAAACCGATTGATAGAGCGACAAAGAAATGGTTATCCTCTACACCGGTGATGTCATGCGAAGCCCAATTAACACTTCCAGTAATCGTTACATGATCGCTGACCTGAAAGGGCATCGATGCACTGGCTCCATAATAGACATACCCATCACCTACATCTGGCTCCACCGCGCCCAAAGTTAACCCTAGGTCCAGAGATGTTCCAGTTTCTTCCAGAGGAATACTCCATCCAAGAGAACCTTCTGCGGTAAATGCTTTTAGATCAAAATCGTAAAAGGTATATAATCCAGCTGCTGTACCGTTAACCTCAGTGTTAACACCCAGAAAAGCCTCAAATGTACTATCGAAGCTGGTAGAAGGGTATTCGTAGAGAGTCGCACCAAAATCCAGAGCGGTTAATTCAGATAATTCCACGCCGTAACCAGCATAAAAATCCACCTCATCCACGTAACCCATAGAATTTCTCTTCTCCATTGGCGTAGCTGCCCACACCCCAGCGTAGAAATCATCCACCGCAACCTCTACAGAGGGATGCAATGTGAGTTCTGACAATTCAACCCCTCGAAAAACGTAACTCGAAGTAAGAGTTAAATCAGATGAATAAGAGACATCTGCATGAGTTGAGGGGATGAGCATCAATGTTGTTAGTAATCCAAAAAGAGCGATGAACTTCTTCATGGTTTTGTTTTCAAATTTAGTTACTTTCATAGTCTGTTTTGTTGAATGTCTCATTTCCCCTCGAAAATTCACCTTCGCAAAGAAAAGAGACATTTTGCCTTATAGCCAGTTCCGTGCCTAATTTTCACAAATTTATGAAATCTATCTCATTTGCTTCATTTTTTGCCTTTCTTGCGGTCATCTTGGGAGCCTTCGGAGCTCATGCACTCAAAGAGACTCTTACCCATCTTGGAACCATAGAAACATGGAAAACAGCGGTTCTCTATCATTTTATCCATAGCCTTGCTCTTTTTGCCTTGGGAGTATGGGCCTCTTCCCGCTCCATTCCTTCGTTTTTCTTTAAAGCTATCGTATGGAGCTGGAGTATGGGAATCCTCTTCTTTTCAGGCTCTCTCTATCTTCTAGCCTTGGGTGGCCCTAAATTTCTAGGGCCAATCACACCTATTGGTGGGTTACTCTTTCTAGTTGGTTGGCTTTTTGTTTTCGTACTTTCCTTAAAAACTGAGCCTAGATCAATTTAGGTTATCCGAACAAAGCTCACATCAATGCCTCTCCTTGCCCTTCGGGATCAACTTCCCAATGAACTTCTGGATGTCCTGAATGCAGTTGGGCAAAAAGGTCGGCCATTCTTGGTTGGAGGCTGTGTTCGTGATTGGGTGCTTGGACTACATCCCAAAGACATCGATGTAGAAGTTTATGGATGCTCGGCAGATGCTCTCATCCATCTTCTGGCTCCTTTTGGGAAGATTAGCCTGGTTGGTAAAAGCTTTGGTGTGATTAAACTGACTCTCCAGTCGGGCACTTATGACTTCAGTCTGCCTCGAAGAGAGTCCAAACAAGGAAAAGGACATAAAGGATTTATTGTAGAAGCAGATCCAGACCTCGGTGAAAAAGAAGCCACCGCGCGGCGAGATTTCACGATCAATGCCCTTCTTTACGATCCGATCGAAGACACCCTCATTGATTTTTTTGACGGAGCTCAGGATCTCAAAAATAAGGTCCTGCGGCATACTAGCAACGCATTCTCCGAAGATCCCCTGCGCGTTCTAAGAGGGTTTCAGTTAGCCGCACGCTTTGGCTTAAAGATGCTTCCAGAGACCCTCTCTCTATGTCAATCGATCCAATCCGAGTATTCAACACTGCCTAAGGAACGTATCTGGATAGAATGGGAAAAATGGGCCTCCCTGTCAGCTACCCCGTCCATGGGATTAACCCTTCTTCTCGAAACAGGTTGGATCAAACACTTCCCTGAAATTGCAAAACTCCATGAACTTCCCCAAGACCCAGAATGGCATCCCGAAGGAGATGTTCTAATACATACCGGACATTGTTTGGACGCTCTTGCTCGATCATCCACCTGGCAAACCGCATCGCATAAAGAACGAGCCGTTTTAACTCTGGCTACACTCGCTCATGATTTTGGCAAAGTCTCAACGACAGAATTTGCCGAACGTAGAGGCAAGATGCGATGGATCAGCCCCGGGCACGAAGCGGCTGGAGGGCCATTGGCAGATGAATTCCTCCATAGAATTGGATCTCCACTCGCAATCCGCGAAAACGTCCGGCCTCTGGTGGAGAACCATCTCTACCATCACTCATGGGACGATTCTGGCCCATCCGATGCCAGTATTCGTCGCATCGCCCGTCGACTCGCACCCGCAACAATCCACCAACTCTGCATAATCATGGAAGCAGATCACCTTGGGCGCCCCCCTTTGACTTCATCCGAATCAGCAGAACGAATCGATCTCCTCCGGCAGAAAGCCGACGAGCTGGAACTCGCTCTCAATGCCCCCAAACCCATTCTGTTGGGCCGTCACCTTATCCAAAGAGGAGAAACTCCTGGCCCTACCTTCAAGTCTATCCTAAAAACCGCTTTTGAGGCTCAGCTCGAAGGTTCTTTTGCAGATGAAACCGGCGCAATCGAATGGCTAGACGCTTACCTGACAAAAACCAAGTGATCCATTGCCCTCAGGGGCCTTCTATCGTAACTCTTCATCAATCAACGCACCAACAATATGAACCAACTGGAACAATTACGCCAATTTACCACCGTCGTTGCCGATACTGGTGATTTTAATTCTCTAAAAGAATTTGAACCTAGAGATGCGACGACAAACCCTAGCCTCATTCTCAAAGCCACTCAAATGGATGAGTACGCTGAGTTGCTCAACAAAGCGATCACAGACAATCGAGGGGCCAATTTATCCACCCCAGCTTTGATCGATAAAATAACGGATGACCTGCTTATTCTTTTTGGAAAAGAAATTCTCAGTATCATCCCTGGCCGCGTTTCGACCGAAACAGATGCCCGGCTTTCTTTTGATATCGAAGGCTCAGTCAAAAAAGGCCGAGACCTGATCGCTCTTTACGAAAAAAACGGTATCTCCCGAGATCGGATTCTTATCAAAATAGCTTCTACCTGGGAAGGAATCGCTGCAGCTGAAATACTCGAAAAAGAAGGTATCCACTGTAACCTAACGCTCCTCTTTTCGTTGGTCCAAGCCGTTAGCTGCGCAAAAGCAAAAGTCACCCTTATCTCACCCTTTGTCGGTAGGATCATGGACTGGCATAAAGCTAAAACGGGAGAACCCTATGCCGCTCATGAAGATCCCGGCGTTCTTTCAGTCCAAACAATCTATAACTATTACAAACATTTCGACCACAATACAGAAGTCATGGGAGCCAGCTTCCGCAACATAGGAGAGATTCTTGAACTTGCAGGATGTGATCTTTTAACCATCAGCCCAAATTTATTGGGCGAACTGGCTGCTTCCAGTGAAGCGGTTCCATGTAAGCTAAGTGAAGAAACCGCCAAAACAATGGATATTGAAAAGATAGATCTCGATGAAAAATCGTTTCGCTATCGTTTGAATGACGATGCCATGGCAACGGAAAAGACAGCAGAAGGTATTCGCAATTTTGCAGTCGATATCGGAAAGCTCGAGACGCTGATCCACTCGAAACTTTAGAGCGCATCAAGTTATTTTTTTATCTGCGAATCCTTTTTCTTGAATAGGGACTTTTTGTATTCGTTTTAACTTTACGTTTCCACTCCCCAGAATTCCACCTTCCAGAATTTTAGCACGCAAGCCTCCATTCCCTTTCAAAAATTCTTCCGCGCCTTCTCCATGAGCTTGGTTCATCCAAGAACATGGTCGACATTCCTCACACCCCTCAAACAGCACATCTCCCAAAGTGAATTGCCAACCGATCAACGAATTTAGATCGACCCCTTCAGTTATGACGTTGCGGCGATAAGCTTTCTCGTCTCCTAGCTCTTTCCCTAAAGCCCGATAGAGCTCCATGTGGACTTCGTGGGAAAAGAATGTGATTTGACCCTTATAATCAGGCCGACTCCCGTAAAATCGATCCCCCTCGATTCCGTACCCAGCTCGGCAGGAAATTTCGTCCACCTCGTGAATGGGATTTATCCCTGCAGGCTTCCCATAATGGCCAAAATAGTTGTGCCCTGGGGAAATAAACAAATGGCGGATGATAATAGGATCCGATTGTGACATCTTTTTACAATAGTTGTTACCGCTATCAGTAGCAACGTTACTTGAGGGAAAAACAAATCATTTTTTGCCCCAGCGAACAGAAAAAGCAGACTCTCTTTTATTGTCAGGACCTCCCTGAATATCAGTTTGAATATGTCGTCCTCCACGTAAGTCGATGGATAGGCAACCCTCTCCTTTTTGGGCTTTTTCTTCCAACTCGATGTTTCTTATCTGCGGCACACTTTGGACTACTTCATATACCACTATAAAACGGCTTTTCGGCCCCTTCTTTCGCAATAGAAGCGTGTCAGAGTAATCATTTGGTTCTGCCGCAATTGCTAACGTACTTCTCCAGGCAGGAGATTGATACGTAATCAGATCATCGCAATTCGATAGGACATGAGCAATAACACGTCTTTCCCCTCGTTTCCACATTGCTTTCCATCCTCCATTTACCCGGCCTCCAGCAAAAAACTGCCTAAGAGGATAATAAGAATGCTCTTGATAAATCTTCTTCTTACGAGGCCGAAGAGTTGGCTCCAATGAAAACGTCGCAGGCCTAATTCGTTTTTTTGGAGGAACATAGAAATCTTGGCTGCCGACCGCCGAAAAGAAATAAAGGCCTTCTTTTTGACCGCCTAGAAAGGCCGGAATCTCTGAGGGAACGTGAGCTCTCACATTATAATCATGTGTCTTTCCACCTTCGACATCGAATACGTCGATGAGAATCGGTAATCCATCCGTTTTTCGCAACAACGTGACTGCCCGGCGCAAAACAACGCCTTCCTCGAGCCTCGTCTTCATGTCCACATATCGGACTCTACCCCTGTCAATAAACTCCAATAACTCACTTTGCCCAACTGCTTCAGAATTCTTCTCATCAACCACCACTGTCTGATGACTCGCAGTGGCTGTTCCCCAAATTTTTCCAGGGTGGTCCCAGAGATACCCAATATCCGGAAAAACCTCCCATCTCCCCGCAAAAAGTTGCAAGTTAAGCGCATCGTGATGGCGATGCTTTGAGTCACCATCCGACCCAGACAAATACATCTGAATTCGATTTGATCCAGAGCCGATCCCTAAACAAGCCAACCGTCGGTACGAATAAAACTTATTC
>CAXMUM010000063.1:0-9873 GCA_964196585.1 uncultured Opitutaceae bacterium | reverse complement strand
CTGCCCTGTGTGTTTAAGGCATGTTTGATCGATGTCATCAGGTTGGGCTCTATGCGCGGCCCCAGTTGTATGCATCGGTAAAGTTTTTCGGGATTGAAGGGGTGGTTCATATAGGGCGCGGGGGTTAAACCGATGAAGAAAGGGAAAGATCGTTTAGATTCAGTAAACTATGGAGAACCGAGGAGTCCCGAAGTTGTTTCACTTCTTCCAGTGACCAGGGTGAGAAATTTTCGAAGGGTGTACCTGCGGGATTTTCACTTGCTTCCAGAAAGGAGGTCCAATCAACCCATTTTGTCTCATGGACTTCGGATGGATCTGAGGAGACGAGGCCATCATAGAGCCCAATATAGACAGGGCAGATTTCATTCTCCCAGAGGTCTTTCCAATAGGCTCGGTAGCGAAAGTGAGGCAGGGCGAGGTGAATGTTTGCTAGGTCAATGCCTAGCTCATCCTTAAGGCGACGCCGAATTGCGTGGTCATAGCTTTCTCCCGGAAGTGGATGTCCACAACAAGCATTTGACCAGATGCCTGGCCATGTCTTTTTGCTCAAGGCACGCTGTTGGACGAGGGTTTGCCCCTGGGTATCAAAAAGGAAAAAGGAAAAGGCGAGATGCAGTGGGGTTTCTTCGTGGTGAACTTGAGATTTTAGTTGCTCCCCAATGGGGGTGCCTTCTTCGTCGACGAGAATGACGTATTCGGATTCAGGGGAGATCATAGAATGGGATACAGAGCTTTGTTTTAATTCTCGGCGAGAGTACCTTCTAGGTGAAAATGAACATTTAGCTCTGGCTTCACTTTGAAGAATAAAAGCGTGATTGTTTCCAGTTCCCAGCTGTGGTGATTGATGGTGGTACTGCCATCGAGAGTTACTTTGTCTCCATCCATGGTCAAATCGAAGGGAATGGTGATTTCTTTTTTGACGCCATGCATCGAGAATTCACCTCTGCCGACTGTCTGGCCTTTGATTTCGTCAACAGCTGTTAAAGTGAATTGAACATCGGGGTGATTGTCTACGTCCATCCATTTCCGCATTTTTTTATCGCGCTTCTTCTTTTCCGAGTCGAGATCAGCAAATTGAAAGGTGAAGTTGGCGGACTCCACTTGAGCCTTTTCAGGATCAATTTGTATTTCTGGTTCATACTCCTTCAGGATTACGGTGAACTTGTGAGGAGGGGAGGCTTTGACATCTACGCCTACTGAGGAAAGCTCCTTGTTGACTTCAAAGGTGGCGGCTGAAGCAGAAATGATAGCGAAAAACGCAGTGAATAGCATTGTGAACGTAACTTTCATGAGTATAGTTTAGTCTTTGAGGATGAATGGAAGATGAACCTTTCATTAATTTTTATTCATTTAACTTACTTCAAAAATTCATTTCCGCTAACTCCAATCATCTTATGTTTCGAAACCTAACTTTTATCCGTGGATTTTTTGCCTTTATTTTAGCTGCTCTGATCACTGTTCCATTAAGTGCTGAACAATTGAAAAAAGGAGATTCATTTCCTCAGATCGCCGCTATGGACCAGCATGAAAAGGAATATGCTGTCACGGATGAGACGAGCTATGTGGCTGTCAGTTTTTCGATGAAGTCGGGCAAAAAGGCGAACAAGTATTTATCGGAAAAGGGAGCAGACTATTTGCCCGAAAATAACGCAGTTTTTGTTGCGAATATATTTGGTATGCCTGGTGTCGGACGGTTTTTTGCTTTGCCGAAAATGCGAAAGTATTCGCATCGTATTCTCCTGGCTGATGAAGAGGGTTTATTGGATGCAATGCCTACGGAAGATGGCAAGATCACTGTATTTTCTCTGGATGAAAAAGGTTCTATCACTTCGATTCAATTCTGGGATCCTACCAGTGGCGAAGCACCTTTCTAAGTAAAGATTAAAGAGGCTCTAGCCATTCAGGGCATATTCTTTCCGGTATTGAGCGGGAGTCTGTCCGGTGTGTTTGTGGAAGGCCTGGTGAAAGGGGATCACATTGGCGTAGCCGGTTTCCTGGCTGATTTCTTTGATCGGCATGCGGGTTTCGCGTAGGAGTTCGCGGGCTCTGTAGATACGATTGCGAAGAAGGAATCTACCGGCGGACTCGTCGAAGTGTTTTTTAAAGCAGGCTCTGAAATGACTGGAGGATAGTTCCGCTTTTGCCGCCATTTTTTCGACGGTAATAGAGTCTTTTAGATTATCCAAGGCCCAGCTCCTCGATTGCTCCAGAGCTTGCTGTTCAGCGGTCATGGTTGAGTGAGATACTTTGGTGTTCCGAAGTTGAGAGAGAATAAGAAAAAGCAGGGCTTCTCGAGTTTCCTGTGAACTCTGCGAACCTTCAAAGCGGGAGAGCTCGATGGCTCGGTTTACATCTTTCTCGATCTGGGTGTCTTTGCTGTTCTTAAAAAGTTCGGTCTGCCCCTTTTTGTCGTGCCAGTTTGGAAGTATCTGAGATGGCGTCTTCTCTCGCTGAAAATCAAAGTGCTGAATGGAGGCCAGGGCGAGTGGTGAGAGGGCTTTCCCTTCAAAGCGGGTTTGAGGATAGACCAGAATACTCTCACCAGCTTTCATTTGGAAGCACGTTCGATCATCGGCCTCTAGTTCAACCTGGCCCTGATGGATATAGAGAATATCAAAATGGGGTAGGATGGAGGGGCCAATCAGGTGATTTTTATCAAATTGGCCAAAGCCGTGGCGATGAAATTGGATCATAGTGTCACTTTCTTCTCCGTTGATGCACTGGTTTGGCAGAAAAAAGAAGAAATCAGCATAATTATTAATAAATTAGGATTTATCAAATCGAAAATAAGCGGAAAAATGAACAATATATGATCAAGTAGGATCATAAAGTTAATTGCCCCAGCTTATGAAAAAAGATATTGAATTAGACCCCCAATTGAAAAAATCCTTTGATGAAGATGGCTATGTTGCGATCCGTGGATTTTTAGATGCCGATGAAGTGGCGGAAATGAACGCAAACCTTGATCGATATATTAGTGAGATTCTTCCGGGACTGGAATCGACCGAAGTGTTTTACGAAGACAAAGACCGTCCGGAAACCCTTATGCGGCTCAACAGAATGTATGAGCATGATGCTTTCTTTGATCAAGAGGTGGCTAAAGGTAAACTTAAGAAGTTGGCTGAATTATTAATGGGTGGTGATGTGGATGAAAAGGGCGTTATGTTTTTTAACAAACCTCCTAGAGTCGGCCAACCAACACCTCCGCATCAGGATGGATACTATTGGGACATTAAGCCCTGTGAAGGCCTAACCATGTGGCTGGCACTGGAGACTGTGGATGAGGAAAATGGATGTGTTCACTATTCCCGTGGTTCACATAAATTGGGGCTGCGTGACCATAATCTGACTGAAACGATCGGATTTTCTCAAGGCGTTGCAGATTTCCCAAATGATGATGATCGTGCGAGTGACGTAGCCATGTTTGCCGAAGCGGGTGATCTGTTGGTTCATCATGCGCAGACAGTCCACTGGGCCAGTGGTAATGACTCGATTACGCGTTCCCGTAAATCAATGGGGATTCCTTACTATGCAGCAGGAGTTGTCACAGACGAGGCCTCGAGAGAAGCCTATCAGGAAATGTTGCATAAGAAATTGGAAGCGGCAGGAAAGATCTAGTTTCCATCTAGAGCTTGGTTTCATTGACAAGGTGTTTTTGAAACCGATACTGACCCGAATTGATTTTGGCCAGTATCGGCTCATGGCCTTAGTGAGTATCTAAAATAGAGTCCCCAATCGTATACCCTTAATACATTATCTTATGTTACGTCGTAGTCGCGTTCTTGAAAGTCTTCGTGCCGGTAAGCAAACTGCACATGCAAAATTAAATTTCGCTGACCCTCGAGTCATAGAGGTTTGTGGCATCGCAGGAGTTCCCTGTGTGTGGCTCTGTAATGAGCATGTCCCTAACACGTGGCTGAACATCGAAAATCAGATTCGGGCAGCTAAACTCTACGATGTGGATACCATTGTGAGAGTCGAAAAAGGGGGCTATAATGACTTTATCAAACCATTTGAGGCAGATGCCACTGGCATCATGGTGCCGCATGTTGTCTCGGCTGATGAAGCCCGTGAAATTGTCGAATGGACTAAGTTTTACCCGCTTGGAAAACGGGCTCTCGACGGAGGAAATTCGGAAGGACGGTACTGCCAGATCCCAATGGACGAGTATATTCATCACTCAAACACAGAGCGTTTTGTTATTCTTCAGATCGAATCTCCTGAGGCTCTAGAAAATGTTGATGAAATCGCCGCTGTCGAAGGGTATGAGATGCTTTGTTTTGGTCCCGGTGACTTTTCGCAGCGGATTGGAAAACCGGGAGATATGTCGGCTCCGGAGATTGCGGATGCACGTAAGAAAGTTGCGGCAGCTGCGAAAAAGCATGGAAAGGTAATGATGGCTCCTGGAATGATGGCGCCAAAAGAGGTTCTCGATGCTGAAGGGTTTATGTTTTATGGACTGGGTGCGGATGTCATCAGTCTTTCCTCTTTTTTCAAAGGAGAGGTAGAGAATTTCTTTGGTAAGGACGCAACGACTGCTGCAAAGCAGTATGACGTGGCGAAGTAAGACGCTCTCTTAGACAGGGCCTTTTATTAAAGAGGTCCTGTTTTGTTTTTATTTGATTGAGCGATTGGCTGATCTGCGGGATTTTATGAGGCATGTTTGTGAATCATGCTCATCTGATGCCAGGTTCGATCCGGGAAGATGCCACCCGCAAGGCGCTTCTTACCTTAATGGACAATTGCGGTATTGAACAGGCGGTGTGTTTTGCGCCGTTTTCGTATCAATATGAAAATGGGAATCAGTGGCTTGCTGATGAGATCAAATTAGATGATCGCCTCTATGGTTATGGGACTCTGAACCCGGCAAGTGATCCTGTTGATCAGGTGCGTGAAATAGCCGATCTCGGATTCAAAGGAATCAAGATGCATCCACCGGCTCAGAAGTTTGAAATTTTTGGTGATTGGTCCCGCAAAGCGTATGGTGAGATGGAGAAACTGGGAATCACTGCAGACTTTCATCTAGGAGTGCACTGGCATCGATTGAAAGATTACAATCCTTTAGATTGCGATGAAATAGCCTGGCATTTCCAGGGATTAAAAATGGTTTTTGAGCATGTGGGTGGATGGCATTATTACCGGCAGGTTTTATCCGTAATCACGAATAACATGAATCGTGGCAACCATCTCTATGCGGGTATAGCCAGTGTTCTGGAAAAGGAGTATCAGCGTTACTGGTACCTGGGTCCAGAGGGTCTTGATGAATGTCGTTGGCAGATTGGCCCAGACTTACTTATCTACGGTTTAGATTTCCCTTACAATCCAGAGCATATGATCAAAAGAGATCTAGAGAAGATCCACGCACTTAATTGGCCGGAAGAAGATATCAAAAAGCTGACCGGTGGAAACCTGAGACGACTGCTTGGACTTGAAAAAGGCGAGGCTGCCAAAGTTGGTGGTGATCCCGCCTGATTTTCAGACAGTCTCCTCTAAGGCTGAAACGAAAACGGTTTTCCCGTTTTGATCGTTTGTTCGACGGATGGATACCATCCCTGTGGTGCGTGATCAGAGGTGTGGAGATAGCACTGAACTTTTACTTCGTTACTGCCTTCGGTAAAAGTGAGTAGGCGACTGATCGGCATGGTGGTTTTTCCTGCATGATGTCGGCTCAATGAAGCAACATTAATGAAGTTGGTTCCCCATTTTTGTTCAATATGGGATCTTCCGTTTAGGGTGTCATCGGGGTGCGTATGGGTATGTCCGCCCAACCAGAGATCAGTTGCTCCCGGATTTTCAGCCAGGTATTTTTCAAAAGCCTGTGCATCGGGTTTTCCATCGACAAAGTAGAGATAGGATGCGCCTTCTGGAGCTCCTTTGGGGAAGTAACCATGATAGTGGGGGACCCATTTATCTCCTTTGCGGATATAACCTTCCCAGGGGCCTGATCCAACGGTGGTTTCCTTCAGCATGTGATGATGAGAGGAAAGGGTAATTCCATCGGTATGGCCGTCTACCATCCCTTTCCACCACTCAAAGGTTTCGCCTGTTACGGCGCCTGCGGGATAACCGCCTTTTTCGGCTCTGCCGATAGGAGGGCCACCATCATTTCGATCGCCCATCATCAAGAAGAGAATGTTGCCGATGCGGAAGGAATAGCGTTCCCAGGTTCCTTCAATGGGGTAGGGTCGACGCTTGGGATCGACTCCGGAATGCTCAGTATGTTCACCCGTAGGATCGATCCATTTGCGAAACCACCATTGGCAGGACTCGTTTGGACCACTGGCATCGTGATTGCCCACCACGCAATAGAACTGTTCACGGGAATGTCTTTGCAGGACACTGAACTGACGGATCACTTCTTCTCCCTCTTCGTCCTGAGGAGGGGTTTGTGCGCCGGAAAAATCCCCCAGATGCAAGGCAACATCCCATTCAAAAGGTGGTCCGCCTTCACTGCCTCCATTTTCCGATTGTTGGATGGCGTCAGCCAAGCTTTTTCGGTTTCCGACCGTGAGATCTGTCCCTACGTGGCAACAGCAGCTGGCCCAGATGCGTAGTGTTTTAGGGGTATCCATTAATTATGGAGTTTTCCCTTTTGGGGGCTGTTGTCAAATATGGGCAGTATCGTCGATCTATTCTCAGCCTAAAGCAAAGATCATAAGAGCTTTTAGTCGTTCTGGGCTGATAGCGGAGGTTTTAGCCATGAAGCCTCTTGCGTGGGCAAAGTGAACATCAGACTCTTCTGAAATACGGGTGAAATCAAGCAAGAGGTTGTCGTTGAAACGAGAGAGGCCATAACCGTCGCCTCTTCGATCAGGGTAGATCATTCCGATAACGTTTTGATTCTCGCTGGCGCTGCCTTCTATATATTGGAAAAGGCCTGAGGAGGGCTCTGTTGGAAGTGGCTCTGTTCGGGGCATGAACAGGATTTGGGAGACTTTATCTCCACTTGCGATTTCCCAGAACTCAGAATGTTGATCGATGAAGTCGAGACGTCTGCGAAGTGATTTAACATATCCGAGCATATCCTCTCCTATCATTTTCATCATCTCCCAGAGGAGATCTCCCGGGTTTAGTCGTTCCGCACTGGCAAAGCGTCGTAGCATAGTAACGTCTATGGGGGAATTGAGTTGATTGATCACTTTGCGGTCTACCTGCAGCCAATGTGCTGTATCCGTTGGGCCGCGACAGTCGAACCATTCAGCTGGTTCCAGCCATGCGCAGAATTGTTTGCTATCTTCGTAGAGACCTAGGTTTTGCAGGACGAGCGAAAGTGAACAGACAGGGGCGTGATCTCGAGGAAACTGATGGTGGTCGAAATTGTTTTTCTCGGGTTCGTGAACATGCCCCACATCGACTACGCAGATTGAAGAATCTGCAAGGTCTTCATCTGTTGGCTCCTGGCGGAAAATCTCCACTTTATGAAGAGCGAGTAAAACACTGCAGGCTAGAAACTCATCTTTATGAGATCCTCCTGGATGGGTTATGATTTTGGCAATAGAGGACATAAAAAAAGCCTCCTCTTCTATGGATGAAGAGGAGGCAGAATGATTGTTAAATTTTACCGACGAAGGACGTCGGCACGCTTACTCTTCTTTAGCGGCTTTGATGACTTCCTCAGAGATATTTCTAGGACAGGAAGCATAGTGAGAAAACTCCATGGAGAACTGTCCACGACCGGAGGTCATTGTGCGCAGGGAGCCAATATAACCGAACATTTCGCTTAGAGGTGTTTCTGCTTTAATTTGAACTCCTGTTTGAGTCGGATTCTGTGAATGAATGATACCGCGACGACGATTTAAGTCACCGATGACATCTCCCATTTTGTCTTCCTGAGTGAAAACATCCAGTTTCATGATCGGCTCGAGAATTTCGGCTCCTGCTTTTGGAACAGACTGACGGTAGGCCGCACGTGCGGCGGTTTCGAAGGCGACGGCTGAGGAGTCAACTGCGTGGAAGGCTCCATCAACCAGTGTGACTTTGAAATCCAGACAGGGATAGCCAGCGAGCACACCTTTTACGAGAGAGGTGCGGAATCCCTTTTCGACGGCTGGCCAGTATTCCTTAGGCACATTACCACCGACGACTTTTGATTCAAATTCAAATCCAGAGCCTGGCTCGGTTGGTTCGAGGATGTAGTCGATACGGGCGAATTGTCCTGAACCACCCGACTGCTTTTTGTGGATGTAGGTATCTTCGCAACGTTTTGTGATCGTTTCGCGGTAAGCTACTTGTGGCTTCCCGACTGTAGCCTCAACGCCGTGTGTTCGCTTGAGGATGTCTACTTTGATGTCGAGGTGAAGTTCGCCCATTCCTTTGAGAATGGTTTCACCGCTGTCTATATCGGTTTCTACATGGAAGGAAGGATCTTCCTGAACCATTTTCCCTATGGCAATACTGAGTTTTTCGGCTGCAGCTTTGTCATTTGGTGCGATTGCTATGGAGATAACCGGGTCTGGAAAGACCATGGGTTCAAGAATCGTTGGGTTGTTAGGATCGCAGAGGGTGTGACCCGTTTGGGTATTCTTCATTCCGAGAAGAGCCACGATGTCACCTGCTTGTGCCGAATCGACTTCCTCACGGGAGTCAGCATGCATTTCGACGATACGGCCAACACGTTCCGTTCTTCCTGTGAAAGAATTGAGAATGCTCATCCCCTTCGTTAGTCTGCCTGAATACACTCGAGTAAAGGTGAGGGCGCCGTACTTATCGTCCATTATTTTGAAGGCGAGCGCACGTAGTGGTTCATTGGGGTCAACGATAGCAAACTTCCCAGTTGGGTTTCCTTCGGGATCTACTTCCGGTTGAGGCTTTACATCAGTCGGACTTGGGAGGTAGTCGACGACTGCGTCGAGTATCAGCTGAACACATTTGTTTTTGAAGGAAGAACCGCAGTAAGTGGGGAAGAAGTCTAGGTTGATGGTCCCTTTGCGGATGCATTTTTTGAGCGTTGCCACATCAGGCTCTTCACCACCGAGATATAGCTCCATAGCTTCGTCATCCTGTTCAACGGCTGTTTCGATCAGTTTTTCACGGTATTCTTCAACTTTATCTACCATGTCTGCGGGAACCTCTCCGATCGAGTAGCTCGTCGGATCACCTGATTCATCCCATATCCAGGCTTTGCGGGTCAAAAGATCGACGGCACCCGTGAAGGTGTTTTCACTGCCTATAGGCAGTACCATGACCAATGGCTTGGCACCCAGGAGATCTTCGGTTTGTTTGACCACGCGATAGAAGTCAGCACCTATCCGGTCCAGCTTATTGACATAAATAATACGGGCGACTTCAGAGTCGTTGGCATAGCGCCAGTTGGTCTCCGATTGGGGTTCAACTCCTCCAGAACCACAGAAAACACCTACGCCGCCATCCAGCACTTTGAGGGAGCGGTACACTTCGATCGTGAAGTCAACGTGTCCCGGTGTATCAATGATATTGAGCTGATGGTCATCCCAGAAACATGTCGTTGCTGCAGACTGAATCGTAATACCGCGTTCCTGCTCTTGGTCCATGAAGTCAGTCGTCGCTGCACCGTCATGCACTTCACCGATCTTATGGATCTTACCGGTGAGCTTCAAAAATCGCTCGGTTGTGGTGGTTTTGCCAGCGTCAACGTGGGCAAAAATACCGATATTTCTGTACTTTGATAGGTCTTTCATGTCTGCAAATAGTCTAATTTTCTGAAAAATGGGTCTAGGCAGGAAGTAAACAGAGGGCTTTGCCCTTGGATAATCTCCCTAGACTTCAAAAAAAGAGGCGGAGCGTATCCGCCTTTTCCACAACTTCAAGCATAGATTCTCAAAAGGAATAAATGAAATTTAAGGGTATTTTGGAGGTTTGAATCGTCCTCTGATAGGTGTGAGATCAGGTAATCTG
>CAXMUM010000062.1:0-9907 GCA_964196585.1 uncultured Opitutaceae bacterium | reverse complement strand
CCTGAACTAAGCAAAGCAACAATGTGGCATAGCGGGTGTATTGAGTCAGCTTCTGCCGACCTACATCGCCCTCCTGCTGGAGACGGCCGAGTGATGGAACAACCGCAGTCATCAACTGGAAAATGATCGATGCACTGATATAGGGCATCACGCCAAGAGCACAGACGGCTCCTTTGAGGAGCGCTCCACCCGTAAACATATTATACAATCCAACAATACTCCCTCCTCCAGCAGCTGTCTGCGTTTGAAAGAAATCCTGTAATGGAGCTGAGTCCAATCCCGGTAAAGGGATATTAGCTCCTACCCTGGCTATGAAAAGGAGAGCCAGCGAATAGAAGATTCTCGCCCGAAGGTCTGGAATCTTAAGACAGTTAGTGAAAGCAGAAAGCATTATGTTTTGTAAATACTAAGATTCCTCAGATGAAGGAACGATTGCCTCTCCCCCAGCCTTTTCGATCTTGGCTCTGGCAGATGCAGAAAATTTAGACGCTGTGATCTTTAGAGCACGGCCAATTTCCCCACTTCCCAGGATTTTAATCAAGCTATCCGTAGAACGGATGAGACGAGCAGACTTCAACACAGCAGCATCCACTTCGGTAATCGAAGCATCCAGGCGCTCAAAATCGCTCAAGTTCACAGTTTCATAATTAGTCCGAAACTCGTAGTTGTTGAAACCTCTTTTAGGCAGTTTCCGATAGAGAGGCATTTGGCCACCTTCGAATCCGATGCGAATTCCTCCACCCGAACGAGCGGTTTGACCCTTACCTCCACGTCCGGAAGTCTTACCGTGTCCACCACCTTCTCCGCAACCAACACGTTTGCGACGGTGAGTAGCTCCTGCTACATTTGTAAGTTCGTGCAATCTCATTTTATAAAACCTCTTCTTTAATTTACCGCTTTCCGGAGTTTCCGGTAATCTTCCGCCAAACGAAGCTTTTTCAATCCGTTAAGGGTAGCGTGAACAACTGCAATATGGTTATTTGAACCCAGTGACTTCGAAAGAACATTCTTCACGCCAGCAGCTTCAAGCACCGCACGGACACCCCCACCAGCAATAACGCCTGTTCCATTCGTCGCAGGACGTAAGAGAACCCGACCGCCATCAGATTTACCAATGACTTCATGTGGAATCGTCTCCGGTTTAATCCGCACCTCGACCATATTCTTGCGCGCTTGTTCAGATCCTTTGCGAATCGCCTCTGGAACCTCATTTGCCTTACCGTAACCAACGCCTACTTTGCCTTTTTGGTCACCCGTGACAACGAGAGATGAAAAACTAAAGCGACGCCCTCCTTTTACTACCTTCGAGCATCGATTGATGAAAACAACCTTTTCCACGAATTCTGACGGAGCCTCTTCAACCGGGGCTTTTTTATTTCTATTTCTTCTTGAATTATTCATGGGCTATTAGAACTCCAGACCAGCTGAACGAACACTGTCAGCAAAAGTTTTCACACTACCGTGGTAAAGACGACCATTACGGTCAAAAACAACTTTTGAAACACCCGCTGCTTTCGCTTTATCCGCAAACGCTTCACCAAATATTTTTGCACCTTCGACATTTGCAGAAACTTCTTTGGCTTTCAAGTCACTGTTTAAACTGGAGAGAAAGACTAAGGTCTTCCCTTCGGTATCGTCGATGCACTGCGCATAAATATGTTTGTTTGTGAAGCAAACAGAAAGGCGTGGACGTTCCGGGGTTCCCGAAACTTTTTTACGAATACGCCAACGACGCTTCTGCAAAAGTTTATTTTTATGTTCAATCTTCATGCCGAAATTCTATGTTTTTTATAAGCTTAATTTGAGTTAGAGACAGGAGAATAGACTATGCAACCGTCTTACCTTCCTTCCGGCGAACGTGTTCACCCACAATTCTGACTCCCTTGCCCTTGTAGGGCTCTGGAGGATAAAAACTCCTGATATCAGCAGCAACAGCTCCAACCTTTTGCTTATCGATCCCTTCGACCTTCAGCTTGGTGTTTTCCTTTACTGTTACTTGAATCCCTTCAGGGATCGCGTATTCAATGGGATGGGAATATCCCAGGCTCAGGTCAAGAATGGATCCTTTCAAAGTGGCCCGAAAACCGACTCCATGGATTTCCAACTCTTTAGAAAAGCCTTCCACGACTCCATGAACCAGAGATGCGATGATGGAACGGGACGTTCCATACATAGCACGAGCTAAGCGTGAATTTCCAACCGGGCTTACCACAACAGTGTCATCTTTTATCTCAAAGCTAACAACTGGGGAGAAAGACATCGCATTCTTTCCCTTTGGCCCTTCGACACTAACATCAGTGCCATCAATGGTAATTTTTACATTGGCCGGAATGGCCACGGGATTTTTTCCTATTCGACTCATCTCGATTTCTCCTTACCAAACGTTACAAAGAATTTCGCCACCCAGCTTATTCCGGCGGGCTTCGTGCCCAAGCATCAACCCTTTGGAGGTCGAAAGAATATTTACACCCAGGCCATTCAAGACACGCGGAACCTCTGTTGAGTTCGAATAGAGCCTCCGGCCCGGTTTACTGACTCGATCAATTCCATTGATCACGGCAACACCGTCGACGTATTTAAGCGCAATAACCAAGGTCTTATGACCTCTCTTGTCGCTACCTTCGGAAACATCGCTTATAAAACCCTCTTTTTTGAGGATCAAAGCCATAGCATGCTTCAATTTAGAGTGCGGACATATGCACTCATCTCGTACTGCCCTAGAAGCATTACGTATCCGAGTTAGAAAATCACTGATAGGATCTGTCATTTTATTTATTTAGTTAGTTATCAAGGCAGATGATATCCAAACTCCTGCCATTTTTAGTTTCTTTCAAATTATTGTCTATCGTTACCAAGAAGATTTGGTGACGCCGGGAATCTTCCCATCCAAAGCGAGTTCACGGAACGTAAGTCTCGAAAGGCCAAAACGTCCGATATAAGCACGAGGGCGGCCAGTTATAGCACAACGATTGCGCACTCGAATGGCCGAGGAATTACGGGGCAACTTCGAGAGCTTGCGTTGGGCCGTGAAAAAGTCCTCATCCGATGTTTCAGGATTGGCGAGAGCCGCCTTTAGTTCAGCACGCTTAACTGCATGCTTCTCGACTAGGCGACGACGGCGAATATTTTTTTGTATAGCTGATTTTTTGGCCATTTTATTCTTCCCTATGCAGCGCTACTTTCAGGGCGCCGGAATGGCATCCCCAAATGACTTAGAAGCTCATGAGCTTCATCATCTGTCTTGGCTGATGTTACAATAGTGATATCAAGTCCAGCAATACGCTGCTTGTGAGATTCAAACGCAATTTCCGGAAAGATCGTAATATCTGAGATTCCGATCGAGTAGTTTCCATTTCCATCCATTTTGGAAGAGAGACCACGAAAGTCCCGAATTGTCGGGAGGGAAATACTGACTAAACGATAAAGAAAATCATACATACGATTTCCCCGCAAAGTCACTTTACATCCGATCGGCATCCCTTCGCGCAATTTGAAATTCGCTATGGCTTTTCTTGCCTTTGTCGCAACGGCCTGTTGACCGGCAATACTGCTCATCTCACGAATCGTATCTACTAGGACGCTCTTATCAGCCGTCGCGCTAATCCCGCTATTCATCACAATCTTTTCGATTCTGGGAACCTGATGCGCGTTCTTGTACTTCCGGCTCTTCATAAGAGCTGGAAGCGTCTGTTCTTTATAAAATGTTTTTAAGTATGGTGCACTCATTTTTCGACGTCAGATTTCCGGCCTGACAATTGTATCTATAGGGATCGAGTTGCTGTGTTATTTTTTTGCTGAACCACTTTTTTGCTGACGAGCGTCAAAAGTAGATGCGAGCATCAAATTGGATAGATGGATGGAACCTTCGCGTTCAACGATTGCTCCCTCCGGACTTTCTTGAGTTTTTTTCTCATGACGTTTGATCATGGCTACGCCTTCGACAACGCCACGATCCTTTTTGGAGAGAATTTCTAGTAGCTTCCCTCTTTTCCCGCGGGATGCGCCACTGATTACGACGACTTCGTCGCCACGTTTTATATGCATCTTCATGTTAAAGAACCTCCGGGGCTAATGAGACTATCTTCATGAATTTTTTTCTCAATTCACGGGCTACTGGTCCAAAGATTCTGGTGCCCCGAGGATTACCCGTCGCATCAATTATCACGACCGCATTACTATCAAACCTTAAGTAGCTACCATCTGCACGCCGAATGGGCGCTTTCGTCCTGACAACGACAGCACGAGCGACCTCACCCTTCTTAACGGTCGCCTCAGTATTACTTTCTTTGACATTGACGACAATGACATCACCAACACCAGCGGTTTTCTTCATTTGACCAAGCCGCCGAATCATCGAAACCTTCCGTGCTCCGGTATTGTCGGCAACTTCTAAAACTGAACGTAGTTGTATCATAGTAAACTTTTACGCCTCACTCTGGGTTTCTTCATTTTCGACTACCGGAGCAGCTACAACTGAAAGATCAGGGGAAACTCCCAAAACTTTAACAATCCTCCAGCACTTCAGACGGCTGATAGGACGAGTCTCCATTATTTCAACGTTGTCACCCGTTTTTGTTTCATTCTTTTCATCATGCACATGAAGAACAGTCTTCCTGTTAATCACCTTCTGATACCGTGGATGAGGAATTTTATAGGGGACGGTTACCTTGATCGACTTGTCTCCCATACGACTGGTGACAGTTCCACTAAGGGTCTTCCGATTGTTGCGAACTTGCTTTTCCATTTTTATAAATCTGGCTTACCTTAAGCCGCTGCTTGCTTTTCTTGGTTAATCGTTTCCAAGCGCGCAATTTCGCGGCGGAGTGATTTTAGCTCGTGGGTTTTCTCTACTTGTCCCGTTTGTTTATGCAATCGAAGTCCCAATAATTCCTGACGAATTTCACGGATTTTCTTTTTAATTTCCTGGGGAGAAAGTTCTCTGATTTCCTTTACAGTCATAGTCTTCTTTCAATCTAAATTTCTAATTAGACTTGATCCTCCCGGGCCAAGAAACGGCAACGAAACGGAATTTTGTTGTCTGCTAGTCTCATCGCTTCACGAGCAAGCGAGAGAGTGACGCCAGATACTTCGAAAAGCACCACGCCTGGCTTAATCTCAGCCGCATAGTATTCTACAGGTCCCTTACCTTTACCCATACGAGTTTCCTGAGGCTTTTTTGTCACCGGACGATGTGGAAACACACGGATCCACATTTTTCCTTTTCGTTTCAAGTGACGATTGATCGCAACACGAGCCGCTTCAATTTGAGACGAAGAGAAATAACCACGACCAAGAGCCTGTATTCCAAACTCACCAAATGCAAGTGTATCTCCTCCCTTGGCGTTACCCTTGAGAGATCCTTTCTGTCTCTTTCTGTATTTTGTTCTAGAAGGTGTTAATGGCATATCCGATATCTCTGATTATTGGGCGTCTGATTCGTTTTTACAGATCCAGCATTTAATCCCGATGATTCCGTAAACGGTATGTGCTTCGGCGGTACCGTAATCGATGTTTTCACGTAGTGTTTGAAGAGGAACGCGGCCCTCACGTTGGACGTGTGTCCGGGCAATATCTGCACCATTCAATCGGCCAGAAATCTGAACCTTGATTCCCTCTGCTCCCAGGCTCATCGCCATTTGAACAGCTTTCTTCATGGCACGACGAAAAGAAATACGACGCTCAAGCTGCAACGCAATATTGTCTGCAACCAACTTGGCTTCAATCTCAGGCTTCTTAACCTCCTGGATGTCGAGAAGAACTTCCTTATCTGTCATCTTTGCGATATCATCTTTGAGCTTTTCGATCTCTTGACCCTTACGGCCGATAACGATACCTGGTCTAGCAGTGAATATCTTTACGCGCACTCTGTTCGAAGCACGTTCGATAAAGATTCGAGGCACGGATGCGAGCTTCAGTTTCTTAAAGAGAATGTCACGAATCACATAATCTTCATGTAAGGTCTTAGCAAAATCTTTTCTGCTCGCAAACCAACGTGACTGCCAATTGCGGCGGACTGCTAATCGGAAACCGATTGGATGTGTTTTCTGTCCCATAAATTCTAGTTAGTTGAGGTTTGGTCCGACAGGACAATTCGGATGTGTGACATACGCTTTTTCCGAGGAGCAGCAGAACCACGGGCTGCAGCTTTGTAACGCTTCAATACGGGGCCGTGTTCGATGATTGCTTTCTCGATAATCAAATTTTCTACCGAAAGGTCGCTATTATTTTCAGCGTTGGCGATAGCGGATTTCAATGTCTTCGTCAAAAGGCGCGCGGACTTGCGGGGAATAAACCGGATCAAATCAAGTGCCTCCGATGCCTTCCGACCTTGGATAACACGCGCAACCTCCCGAACTTTCTTCGGGGACATGCGGGCATATTTTGTAAGAGCTTGGACTTCCATTAGTGAATTTCTGGTTCGGACGTGATTTAATTACTTATTGGTGTGTGAGCCATGTGATCGGAAGTTACGCGTCGGCGCAAATTCACCTAATTTATGACCCACCATGTTTTCCGTGACATAGACTGCTATAAAGCTTTTCCCATTATGCACGTTGAAATTGAGACCGACAAAATCAGGCGTGATGGTTGAACGACGAGACCAAGTGGTAATCGGCTTACGCTGACTGCTTTTTGTAGCCGTTTCGATCTTGTCCATCAAATGTGGGTCTACAAAAAAACCTTTTTTAATTGAGCGAGCCATATCTTACTTCGATTTGAGTTTACGTCCGTTACGACGGACCAAAATTAGATTGTTTGATTCCTTAGACTTACGCCGAGTTGGGAAACCCTTCGCGAGTTGACCCCAAGGAGAAACCAAATGTTGGCGACCACCGCCACCTTTACTCTTCCCTTGTCCACCACCATTCGGGTGATCAACCGGATTCATTGCAACACCACGAACACGTGGACGACGTCCCAACCAACGATTTCGACCAGCTTTTCCGAGAACGATATAGCGATGCTCGCCATTGCCCACTTCTCCAATAGTGGCACGACATTTAGAGTTGACCAACCGGATTTCTCCACTTGGCATCTTTATCGTTGCCTGATCGCCATCAAGGTTCATGAGTTCTGCAGCATTGCCCGCAGAACGGCCAATCTGAGCTCCTCGACCCGGATACAATTCGACTGCATGAATCTTTGTAGATAGAGGAATAGCTGACAAAGGCATGTTGTTACCTGGATTATTCGCCGCTTTTTCAGCAGAGATAATGGTATCACCTTCTCGAATCCCACGTGGCGCTATAATATAAGTCTTTTCACCGTCGGCATAAGCAATCAAAGCGATATTCGCTGAACGATTCGGATCATATTCAATGGCCTGAACCTTTGCTGGTATATCATACTTGGTCCGCCTAAAATCAATATGGCGGAATAACCTTTTATGACCTCCTCCACGACGACGGGAAGTGATACGGCCATAACAATTACGACCAGCTGTCTTCGAAGAAGATTCAGAAAGCTTTCTTTCCGGACGCTTTTTCGACAAATGCGGTTGCTTATTCTGCTGGAAGAAGCGCTGCGTCGGTGTGAGTGGATTGTAAGATTTGATAGGCATTGGTTAGTATTCTCCTAAAATCAATTAGATCATTTCGATCTTATCACCCTCCTTTAGGGTAACGAGAGCCTTTTTGAAACCAGGTTTAAAAGAAGGTTTTCCTTGGCGGCTACGGGTCTGTTTGCCTTTAACATTGATAACATTCACACGCCGAACGGTGACCTCGAATCTCTGTTCGATGGCTTCACGAATGGTGTACTTCGTAGCATCCGAAAATACTTCAAAAGTGTACTGTCCAACTTCCGAAGAAGCTCTGTTTGATTTCTCTGTAAGGCGAAATCCTTTAAGGACTTTATCTGGGCTAATCATGATTTACCTCCATTCGTTAAGCGAGGGAGCAAGGATTCCAATCCTCTGTTGGTGATGATCACATGATCACACAGGCAGAGGTCTGTTGTGCTAAGTTGTTGAGTTTCCGCAAGAACAACACGGTCAAGATTCCGAGCGGCCCGAATCACGTCTGAAGGATGTTCCTCATCGACGATCAATACACTTCCGGTTGGAGCAATCTTACCGATGATTTCATTAAAGACCTTAGTCTTCACCGGATTAACTTCAAAAGCTTCAATGAGTTGAACTGAATCAGTGACAACGCGATCAAAGAAAGCTCTGCGAAAAGCCAATGATTTCACCTTACGGTTTGTCTTTTTGGTAAAATCCTGTGGGCGAGGTCCGAAGGCAACTCCACCGCCAACCCAGATAGGAGAACGTATTGATCCGGCACGAGCCCGGCCTGTTCCCTTCTGCTTCCATGGTTTCCGGCCTCCACCGCTCACTTCTGCGCGAGTTTTGGTGGATCGGGTTCCCTGGCGAGCATTTGCTGCCTGAGCAACGATCACTTCTTTAAGCGACTGTAGTCCCTTATTACCTTCAAAAGTTGGAAGGTCTGCAAATTCCTTTTCCTGGCTCGAAGAGCCATCTGATGTAAATATTTTAAGCTTCATGACGGTCACAGGAGTTAGGCTTTAATACCAGAGCGAACGAGCACAACGTCACCATTGGCTCCTGGAAGATTTCCTCGAATCAAAAGTAGATTTTTGTCGGCGAGGATCTTTACAATTGTTAAATTCTGTACTGTCCGGCGTTTTCCTCCCATACGACCAGGCATTTTCTGATTCTTGAAAACATGGCCAGGGGTCTGGCAAAGACCGATAGAACCGATCCGGCGGTGAAACATCGATCCGTGGCTGGCTGGTCCACCGCGAACACGAAAACGCTTCACAACACCTTGGAAACCTTTTCCCTTCGTGATGCCTACGACGTCAATCGTTTGACCTTCTTCAAACGCTTCAACCGTGATTTCTTCTCCCGGTTTAACCGTTGGTTCTTCGGATAATCTCACCTCTGAGAGCTTTGAATGTGGCTCTACGCCGGCCTTGCGAGTATGACCCACTTCACCTTTGCTCAGGCGTGACTCCTTGTTTTTACAAAAGCCTATCTGGACAGCATTGTAGCCATCTGTTGCTTTTGTTTTAACTTGAACGACAGGACAAGGGCCTGCTTCAACAACAGTGACGGGAACCAGCTGGTTCTCACTGTTATAAATTTGGGTCATCCCCAGTTTTTTTCCTAAAATTGATTTAATCATAGATCTAAGCGGTAGGAGGAATTTTTATTCCGTTTAAGTAGGCCTACTTTAGCACATTTCGGGTCCACACTAGTGACTGCCCTTCATGTCCAATCCTATTTCCTTTTTACAGAATCATACGTTAATGGTGATATCGACTCCGGAAGGGAGGTTTAGTTTTTTGAGTTCATCCACCGTCTGCGCAGTTGGCTCGAAGATATCGAGAAGGCGCTTGTGCGTACGGATTTCGAACTGTTCCATTGATTTTTTGTCAACGTGTGGTGAACGGTTGACAGAAAGCTTTTCGATGCGAGTTGGCAAGGGGACAGGACCCGAAACACGAGCACCTGAGCGCTTGGCGGTATCAACAATCTCCGAGGCAGATTGATCAATGACTCGATAATCGAAGCCCTGGAGTTTAATGCGAATGCGTTGACTTTTCATTATTTAAATAAAAATTATTTCCGTTTCTTATATGGCGGTTGTTTCAACAATCTGTGCTAGAACTTGAGCCGGCACTCGTTCGAAGTGTGAAGGCTCCATCGAATAGCTTGCCCGTCCCTTGCTCAGTGAGCGAACATCCGTTGCGTATCCAAACATCATCTCAAGTGGGACATCTGCCGTAATAATACAAACCTCGGTTCTTGTCTCCACGTTTTGAATTCTTCCACGACGACGATTAATATCTCCTAAGAGATCTCCTTGATATTCCTCGGGAGTCGTGACTTCGACTTTCATTATTGGTTCAAGAAGGAATGGTGAAGCAGCCTTCATCCCCT
>CAXMUM010000061.1:0-10120 GCA_964196585.1 uncultured Opitutaceae bacterium | reverse complement strand
CAGAGCAACGTCTTCAGGATCAAAGTAGTAAGAATGATCGCGACTCCGTAATTCGGGATAATCCCATGGATCCAAGTCATCAATGTGAGCAGCAATTTCGAAAAGAACCCAAAGAACCCAAATTCCATCACCAAGTCCTGACGATTTTCAAATGAAGTGAGTCTCGAATATTCTTTCGGCCCTACGTAACAATCAAAGCCAAGCCTCTCCTGCGCACCGCTTGCCAACTGAAGCCCTCTCATCTCCAAACTACCGGTGATTCCAATACGCGGCTTCACCTCTCCCTCAATCAGAGGAAACTCAACTCGTTGTGATTTTATACCTACTCCTGGGATATCAGGTGTAATAACACTGGTGAAAAACTTATTTTTAGCTGAAGCCCATACTGTGGCTTGCTGCTTCGTGATGACCGAGCGGGATTCCGCTGAGCCAATTCCAATCTTACTTAAGAAAGGGCTCGCTTTAAATGCCGAAGTTTTGATGAAATCCGCATCATCTCCATCATAATAACCGACATTCAAATACATTCCCGAATCACTTGCACTAATCGGCGCTGCTGTACCCAGATTGTAAGCCAACGTAGGAACAACCAGAGAACGGTCCGTTAAATTACGAAATGTTGTTTCATGCCGGATCTCATAAGGATCCCGACCATTCTTTCCATCACTGATACTGTAGCTTCTAAGTATCTCTAGTCGCTCCTCAACAACTATCCGAAAAACGACTTCTTTGCGGCTCTTACTATGCAATGAATAAACGGCATGCCTGTCTGCATTCCGAAAACCCATCAAACTCAAAACTGGCGCAAGATGGAGTTCGTTAAAAACATAGGGTGCCTCTTCACCCTTAACAGCTGCGAATTCTTTTAAGACAACATTCTCTATTGCTCCGCCATGATTGGATAAGTGAACTCTTACAAAATCATTCTCCAGAGTCACAAATTCCTCTTCTGCAGGCAATGCCTCTGCGGTAGCAATCATCGGCAAATCGTGAGCTGGCTGAACCACAGGCTGTTGCCCGACAACGTTCGGAATTTCTTTTGTTCCTTCGGATACAACTCTCTTTTCCTCAGAAGGCTCCGAAACGACTGCAGGCGCAGGGGCCTGAGGTGGTGGTGGAGTCACCTTGCTACTATAAAATAGCATTCCAAAAGCGGCCACTAGCAAAACAAGCCCTATAAAAGTATTCTTTTTGTCCATTATTGATTACTAAATCTGTGTCTGAAAATGTAAGCTGATTTCCCTGTTACAGCCCAGAAGTATTGATCACCTCGAAAAGAATCAGTTTGAGAAACAAGGGAAAAGGATGAGTCATAAACAAAATGAGGCTTCATCTAGCAAGCAGATTTAACTTTCTGAATCAGATAAGGAGGAACCTGTTGATGAACATTGGCTTTCGATACAACCCTCGTCCTCTATTCTGGGATCATCATCAGAATGACAACAGTCTGATTTTTTTGATGGAACGGGATCATACCCTCCTGGGTGAAAAGGATGGCACTTCAGGATACGAATCAACCCAAAGAACACTCCCTGTAAAAATCCATGCTTTTCAATGTACTCCCATGTATAATGGGAACAAGTTGGGTGAAAACGACATCCCATCCCGGGACCGAAGAAAACCCCCTTCATGGGTGAAATGACCAACTGGTAACCTCGAATGAGCCTCAAAGCTATCCATGCAGGAATATGACTTAAACGCCGCCATAAAGATCGCACTGGAGATTCAATCATCATTTTGACTTCTTCCGTCAGCACCTAAGATATGTGCACGCTCCACTGCATGCAAGAATCGCTCCTCCAATTCCTTATACTCCAGTTGAAAAGCCGAAGCTCTTAAAACGACCACAATGTCAACCCCCCTCATAATCTTCTCTTGATTGAGCCGGAATATTTCGCGAATCCGTCTCTTTAAACGATTCCGCACCACAGCATTTCCGACTCGACGCGAAGCAACCACTCCCAATCGAATTTCCTCAATACTCCCATCCGATTCTTTTTTGAGACCAAAAAAACGAAACGCATGGCATTCAATGCGACGTCCCTTACGACGGACTGCCGAGAAATCGGCCTGAGTCCGAATATGTTGCTGGCGATAAAAGCGCATGGCCTCAGCAAGGCCACACAGAGCTTATACGACAGTCAAGCGCTTGCGTCCCTTACGACGACGAGCAGCAATAACCTGACGTCCGCCTCTTGTGGACATACGTGCGCGAAACCCGATCTTACGTGCTCGCTTAAGTCTATGTGGTCTATAAGTTGGTTGCATGGCTAAATTGGAAAAAGAGGAGGAAAATGAACGGGCACAACATCCCCTGTCAAGCCCTCATCAACCTATCTTTCACTTACGCCCATGAGTTTCTCCAGAGCAGACAGATACTTCGCCCGTGTCTTTTCGACAATTTCTGCCGGCAATTCAGGCCCCGGATACTGCTTATCCCAATCAAGAGTCAACAGATAGTCTCTGACGAACTGCTTATCAAAGCTCGGAGGAGACATCCCTATCTGATAGCTCTCTGCCGGCCAATAACGAGATGAATCTGGAGTCAGAACCTCATCAATCAGGTAAATATTGCTTTCATCATCCAGTCCAAATTCAAATTTAGTATCCGCTAGGATAATGTCCGCTCTTTTTGCGAGGGCATGACCCATCCCATAAATTTCTAAACTGAGGCGACGAACTTCCTCAAAGACAGTATCTCCTACCAACTCACGAGCCCCTTCTTCATCAATCGGCTCATCATGCCCTTCTGCAGCCTTCGTCGTTGGAGTGAAAATGGTCTCCGGTAATACCTCTGCTTCTGATAAACCAGGAGGTAATTTAACCCCACAGACTTCGCCTGACTCCTGATAAGATGACCAGCCACTTCCTGCCAGATACCCTCGAACAATACACTCTATTGGCAAAGGCTTTAGCTTTTTGACAACCATACTACGTAATTGCATATCCTTCGACAGGCCCAGCTCTTCCCTCATCAAAGTCTCCTGATCATCTACTAGATGGTCTCTCACTCTTCCCTTCACTTGATCAAACCAGAAGTGACTTAACTGTGTGAGCAATATGCCCTTCCCCGCTATACCATTTGGCAAAATTATATCAAATGCTGATATTCTGTCTGACGCCACCAAAAGCAACCGATCTCCCAGGTCAAAAATCTCCCTAACTTTACCCGAAGCGATTTTCGGGAACGGAAGCATATCTATCTTGCAAACGGGTTCTAAAGGCAATGATTCGGCGATCTGTGAGAAATTCATACCCGCATCCTTTCAAAAATTTTGAGAAAGAAAACACATAAAATCCCAAAATCCCTCATTTTTTTTCAATTTTGCATCGGTCAAAAAAAATCCTTGCGCAAGCACCGATTCATCCTACGTTAGCCCCTTCCTGTTTAGGAGTCCCGTTCGTCTAGCCTGGCCTAGGACACATGGTTTTCATCCATGCAACAGGGGTTCGAATCCCCTACGGGATGCCATTTTAAAAGGACCGTTTTCCTATTTTGGAAGACGGTCTTTTTAGTTTATGTGTCAGTCAGTCGACTTGAACTCATCTCTCAGATTCAGGCCAAATCGAAAAAGAGAAACTCTGCATCTTCCAGTGCAACCATCTTTATCTCGCTCTCTTTCGCAATGGCAGCTCCATCCCCTGCTCTCAGGACATAATCATTGATACTCACCTTTCCACGTATGAGCTGCAGCCACCCACTGCGACCTTCTTTGAGATCATAGCCTATCTCTTCTCCCTGTGTAAGGAGACTTGCATGAATTGTCACATCCTGGTTGATAGGCAACGAATCATCCCTGCCATCAGGGGAAGCAATTGCCTGTAGCCGATCTTGCTTCATTTCATCTGAAAAGACCTTTTGCTGATAAGCTGGGGTAAGATCCACTTGATTCGGGACAATCCAGATTTGAATCAAATGGGTCGATGATTCTGATGATGGATTAAACTCACTGTGCCGGATCCCAGATCCAGCAGTCATTGTCTGAACTTCTCCTCTATTTAAAACCTCCCCATTTCCCATGCTGTCGCGATGTTCCAATTGGCCAGAAATAAGATAGGTGATGATTTCCATATCATTATGAGGGTGCATACCGAATCCCTTTCCCTCTTTGATGTGATCTTCGTTCATTACCCTAAGTGGACCGAAACTCATGTGTTCAGGATCATAATACTGATCAAACGAAAACGAGAAGTTCGATTGGAGCCATCCATGGTCTCCCTTCCCTCTCTCTCCTGATTTTCGAACGCGTATCATGACACTCCTCCTTTCTCTGTTAAAGCTCCGTCAATCGAAAGCTTTCCACCGCCAGAGACCATCAAAGCAGTCGCCATTCCCAAAAGGGCCAATGGATACTCCATTCCTGAAGGTGCAAAGAACGCTCCGGAATGCGCACTGATGATCCCAACCAGCATGGTAATCGCGATGTTAAGGGCTCCAAATCGCGTCAAGAAGCCAAAGAGAATCAATAGCCCTCCAAAAAATTCACCTCCTCCGGCTAGAGCAGCCCAGAACACCCCAGGAGACATGCCAAGGCTGCTTTCAAAGAAACCACCAGTTCCTTTTAGGCCATATCCTCCGAACCAGCCAAAAAGTTTCTGTGCACCGTGTGCAGCCATGGTAAGACCTAGGATGACTCTTAAAGATAAAGGTACGAGAGATCCGTCTGTCTGGATTATTTTACGAAGTATCGAATTCATTTTTCTGTGGGTTTAGGTTTCTAGAGATTTGCCATTCGTTTTTTAAAATCTTGATATCAAGGTAAATTGAGGAAATAAAATGGTCTAGCGTCTGCTCAATCCATCTGCAAAACGCCCCATCTTTCGCAGCAACGGTAATAAAGTTGTGCGCTCTTCACTATTTAAAGCCCCCATGACGGCTTCCATATAGAGCTCGTGTTGACGGAAAGATCTTTCAATCAGCTCTCGCCCATCATCCGTCAGATCGACAAGAGTCACACGCCCATCCTCAGAGGAGGGCTTCCTCATAGCCAAACCTCTCTTCTCTATTCGATCAATCGCAGTAGAGATCGACCCACTGGTAAGAAAAAGTTTTTGCCCAATTCTATTAACAGGAAGAGCACCCTTGTGTAACAAGATCTCCAAAATAGCAAAATCAGTCAGACAAAGATTCATAGCCGCTATCGATTCTTCTGCCCGCGCCCTCACGGCAGCTGTTGCCTTCCATAGCACCAACCAAACGTGAACACCCGATGTATTTCCCTGGGTCATAAGAGCTATTCCTTCTCTATTTTATCTTGATGTCAAGATAAAATAGAGAATTAAAGAAAAAAGTCTCATGCCTTTCAATTGTTGGAATTCCATTTTTACTCTAAATGATGATCTGCTATTGCCTTTCTCTAACGAGGTTAGGATATCAGAAAGACTGAAAATATGGTGAAAAAAATCTTCATACGCTCGATCCTGATCGGATCCGCCACTGTCGCACTCATCATTCTATTCATCACATGGTGGTGGATTTTTGCCAAAACGGAATATCCCCTTAAAGAAATTCACCCCACTCCAAGCGGGACCTACAAGCTTGCAAAATCATTGCCGGTATCAATTACCGAAGCCGGCGGAACAGCCTTTAGGAACAAGTTTTACATCGTGGGCGGCGTGGGATGGCGTGCCCAAACCTTTAAGCACTTCTACGAGTACGATCCTGCAACTGATAATTGGGAACGCCTCCCCGACCTTCCAGAATCGATCAACCATCCAGTAGTGGTCGCCACGGAAAATCACCTCTATGTAGTCGGGGGATTCCAACCTCTCGGATTGCGTATCAGGGGGTTCATGTTTGCCGATTGGAACCCGTTGAAAACTCTCTATACTTATAATTTCGAGAAGAGACAGTGGACAAGGTGTGCAGATCTTCCCGAACCACGAGGAGCTGGAGGTTGCACCTCAACTGAGGGGCAGCTCTGGTACGTGGGGGGAATCAACGAGACCAAAGAATTGAGCAATAGCCTCTTCAGGTTCGATGAATTCCAAAACCAGTGGGAGACAATGCCTCCGATGCCAACCCCTCGGGATCATCTTCGGATGGAGGCAATTGGCAACAAATTGTATGCTATTTCTGGACGGAAAGATGACCTCCGTTTTAATCTCCAGGTCGTCGAATCATTCGACATCGCCCAAGGAAAGTGGACCCGAAAGGCCAATTTTCCAACAGGCAGAGGCGGTTTTTCATCAGTCGTATACGAGGGCAAAATCTATACCTTCGGAGGAGAAAATGTTTGGAGCTGCTACAGTAACGTCGAAAGATACGACCCTGTGATTGATCAATGGGATCAACTGGATGACCTACCAGAAGCTCGCCATGGAATCCAAACAGGGGTAATCAATGATCGGATCCACCTCATTTCTGGAGGTCTCAAACCTCGCATCTCAGTTAGCGGAATCCATCGAATCTTTGATCCAAATTGAGTTTTATGAACGGTATTTCAGTCATTCTTTTATCCTATCAAGACGGACCATCCCTGCCCAAGCTGACAAACACCCTTCACAATTCCCTCTCTGACATGGGAATAGATTTCGAAATCATCATCGTGGATGATAAGAGCCCAGATGATACCGCAGAGATCGCATTGGAGATCAAGTCGAAGTTCACCAAAGTAAAAGTGGTCGTTCATGATAAAAACCTCGGAGTTGGAGCAACATTCTGTACCGGCGTTGAGCATGCGAATTTCGATCTTATTGCCTATCTGGATGGCGATGCCCAGTATGAACCTGAAGACTTAAAAGAGATGACTAAGGTCATCTCCAATGCTGATATCGTTTCTGGAATCAGAGTAAAAAGAGCTGATCCCTTTGGTCGAAATGCGATTTCCGCAGTCTACAATTACTTAATCCGAGGGGTTTTCGGACTTCGAGTATGTGACGTAAACTCGGGTATTAAACTCTATCGTAAAGACTTATTAACCGAAATAAGGCCACTCTTGTCACAAGGACCTTTTTTCGATGCCGAAATCTTAATTAAGGCTAACGCCCTAAACAAAAAGATAGCAGAAGTTCCGGTAATTCATTATCCACGCGTTCACGGAAAAGCAAGAGGCGCGTCAGCGCATAGTATTGCACTTACAGTAAAGCAGATAACCGATGAAAGATTTAAAGAATTTCATCAATCAGGCTTCAGTGCTCGGTTCTATATCTTGTTCTTGAAATTATTTACCAGGTTATCACGAACTCAGTAGTTATCCGGCTCAAATGCCGTAGCTTCATTGTGTTCCCGGCTCTTGTTGTTATCCAGATCCAGGCTCGCTTAGCCTGGGACAGAGGCCATTTCCTTTTAGAAGACGACCCTCTTCTCTTTGGAACTTTCGATCAACAACGCTTCAAAGCGAACGAGAACAGTCTGAGAATAACAATCGGACCTTAGAATGAATTCCAGATTTCTCCCCCAAAAAAATTTAGAAGTCCCGATTGGCAGCATTTGTTTTATCCTGCGCACCTCTTGTTTTAAATGTGCCAATCGTAACTATTTGCTGGATACGTTCGTATGTAGAAGTATCTTTTGTTAACCCTGACTTCCGCCATTCAAGGTTAACGCATCCTATCCTCAGAATCTCACTAACGCCAATCCTTCTACATACCTATGGACCAACCTCGCATGAGCTCACTTGATGACCTTAGTATTAAAGAAACCTCCCCCTTGAAAGATTTCCACGTCACCAAACGAGATGGAAGTTTCGTTTCCTGGGATACTCAACGTATTACTCGAGCGATTGCCCTTGCCTATCACAGTGTATTAAACGGTCCAGCCGACGCTAATAAAGCAACAGCAGAAACAAACTTTGGTCTCGATGATGCTACCTTTGAAAAAGCACTCAACCTAACGGGGATGGTTGAGAGTGTCGTCGTGCACCGTTTTGCCGTGGATGAGGCCCCCTCAATTGAACGCATACAGGACATCGTCGAAACCTGTATTGCGACTCAAGGGGATTGGGAAGTCGCTCGCGCTTATGTCATTTATCGTACGCGACAAGCAGAACTCAGACCTCACCATTATGCTGAGAACGGACTTCAGGACTTTATCTCAATCGCTCGTTATTCTCGTTATCGAAAAACTCTGGGACGCCGTGAAGTTTGGGATGAAGCGGTTGAACGCGTCCGCAATATGCACCTGAGAAAGTTTGCCCATTATGCCACCACAAAACCCAAAGAAGCCTGGTTCAAAGATTTAGAAAAAGAGGGAAAAATCAGCCCAGAATTTAGAGGCATTTTTGGCGAACTCAACTCTCTGACCGATGAAATATGGGATGCCTTTGAATTAGTTAAATCAAAATCCGTCTTACCTTCCATGAGGAGCCTTCAATTCGGCGGCAAAGCGATTGAGGCTGTTCAAGGAAGACTTTACAATTGTAGCTTTTCTTACGCAGATCGACCTGCCTTTTTTAGAGAAGCTCTCTACCTCATGCTCTGCGGAGTGGGTGTTGGATTCTCTGTCCAAACAAAACACATTGAAAAAATCCCCCCCCTTCCGGTTCGCGACGAAGAGATGGAGTTGCCAGCACGACATTTTACGGTTGAAGACAGTATTGAGGGTTGGTCTGACGCAATTGATGCTCTTATTCAATCTTACTACGAAGGACACGTTATTGAATTCAATTTCTCTCAAATACGCGGACGGGGGGAACCCATAAAAACCGCCGGGGGGAAAGCACCTGGACATCTTCCTCTCAAACGCAGCATTCGAGAAGTGAGCAACCTATTAAAAGGAGCTTCCGGTCGGAATCTGAGACCAATCGAAGTTTACGACTGCGTCATGCATATGGCCCAGGCAGTTCTTTCCGGCGGTGTTCGGCGTTCAGCTACACTCTGCCTTTTCTCTCCTGACGATGCCGAAATGGCCAACGCAAAGACAGGCACTTGGTTTGATACCAATCCACAACGCTCTTTCTCCAATAACTCGGCACTACTCGACCGAAATACGGTCAAACAGGAGACGTTTCTTTCCCTTTTCGAGCGGCAAAAACAATTTGGTGAACCCGGTTTTTATTTTGCATCTAATCCGGATTACGGAGCCAACCCCTGTGTTGAAATTGGTCTCTTCCCTCAGATCACTCTGACAGAAGAAAATATCGCAAAACTGGAACAATACGGGAAAGGCAATTCTTTTTCAGTTGGAGACACCTTCAGTGGATGGCAGATGTGCAATCTTTCCACAATCAATGGATCCTCCCCTGAGAATCGCAGTGATTTCTTCCATCTCTGTAAGTACGGATCCCTAATCGGGACGCTTCAGGCCGCTTATACCGACATCCCCTATCTCGGACCCATTTCTCAGCTGATCAATGAGAAAGAAGCCCTTCTCGGAGTTTCTATCTGCGGTATCCTCGACAACCCGACCATTTTGCTCAATCCAGAAACCTTAGCAAAGGGCGCTGAAATCGTTCGAGGGACAAATGCTATCTTCGCTAAAATTCTCGGCATCCGCCCGGCCAGCCGGACAACCTGTGTCAAACCAGAAGGAACTGCCTCACTACTCCTGGGTGCTGGTTCTGGCATTCATCCCCATCATGCCAAACGCTATTTCCGTCGTGTTCAGGCCAACCGGATAGATCCTGTTTATCAATTTTTCAAAACATCAAATGCTCACATGACGGAAAAAAGTGCCTATAATCAAAGCACTGATGATATAATAACATTCCCCGTCGAAGCCCCATCCGGATCTATATGCCGAAATGATCTGACCGCTCTCGAATTCCTTAAAATAGTCATGGATGTCCAGAAATATTGGGTTGAATCAGGTCAAGCTGACAATGAAATCGCTCCCGGCCTGCATCACAACGTTTCCAATACGGTTACAGTCAAAGAAGAAGAATGGGAAGATGTCGCCAATTTCGTTTGGGAGAATCGTTACAAATTCACAGGAGTGGCACTCCTGCAAAGCATGGGAGATAAGGTTTATCTTCAATCTCCCAGAGAAGAGATCTCTACCGAGGAGGACGTCCGCAAGTGGAATACTCTAAAATATCAAAGGCTAGATTACACGCAGATGAGTGAAAATGAAGATAATACTTCTCTGCAAGACACCGCCGCTTGTGCCGGTGGCAGCTGCGAATTAAATCTCCCCGAAGGGAAATAAGAGAATACACTGAAAGTAATACGTTCCAACTCT
>CAXMUM010000060.1:0-10175 GCA_964196585.1 uncultured Opitutaceae bacterium | reverse complement strand
AAGATCTGTTAAAGCTTCTGGCCGAGGAATTGTTTCTTCAGCTAGCAGATGAAGGGTTTCGTGTTGTTGTTCTGTTGACGGGGCATGCTGGGCAGCCTCATATGGATATTCTAAAAGAAGCCGCTATAGAGTGTGAAAAGAAATGTCCGAATTCGAGATTCTGGGCGATTGCAGAATTTGATATTGTAGAGGATTCAGTTCTTGTTGCGAATCACTCTGCTCGTGGAGAAACGGCTTTACAGCTTCATTATAGGCCAGATCTGGTCGCTTTAGATCGATTGGATGAAGGAGATGCCCCGACTCTAGAGCGCGATGCTGTGTGGGGAGAGGACCCACGTCTTGCAACGGAAAAAGAGGGAGCTGAGATTGCCGGAGCGTTTGTCGAGGCTGCTAAAAAAAGAATCGATGTGCTTTTAGATGAATCAATCTGAAACAGTTTGGATATAGAGGATTTGAAACGTGAGACCAGATTGATTGAGGGAAGTTCTTATTTTTAAATTCGAAGATACTATTATGAAAGAACGTATATTGGGCCGTACAGGGCTATCTTGCAGTGAAATTGGTTTAGGGACTTGGGCTTTTGCTTCAAATGTCTATGGAAACGTAGAAAAGTCTAATTCAATAGATGTTATTCGCTATGCCTTGGATAGAGGTATTAATTTCTATGATACGGCTCCATTATACGGAAATGAGCAGGAAGATGGTATCGCTGAGAAGATATTGGGGGAGGGTTTGGGAAATGATCGTGACAAGGTAATCATATCGACAAAATTTGGGAGGCAGTCGACATTGGGGCCTCTAAATGCGCAGTTTCATGCGGAGGGAGTTCGGCGGTCTGTTGAGGCTAGTTTGAAAAGGATGAACACGGATCGCATTGATGTCTTATTTTTTCACTCTCCTTTTGGTACTGACACGATTCATGATGATGTGTGGGGAGAGATCGGAGAGTTGAAACAAGAAGGGAAGCTGCGATTCATAGGTCACTCAATTTCCAAATTCGAGGAGACGGAACAATGGGCGAGATCCTGGGCTGATGAGAGGAAAATCGATATTATTCAAGTTGTGTACAGTCTGATGAATAGGGAGTCACTTCCATTGATTGAAGATTTGGTAAGAGGGGAAATAGGAGTGGTTGCTAGAGAATCACTGGCAAACGGTTTTCTGAGTGGAGCGATCAAAAGAGATACTGTCTTTCCTGAGAATAATTTAAATTGTCGTTATTCCAGAGAGGAGATCAATGAGAGAGTAGAATATGCAGAGAGCTTGGATTTTCTGATTGATGGCCAGATCAAGAGCCTTCCTCAAGCCGCCTTGCGCTGGGTTTTGGATGATGTCCCTGTTTCGTTGGTTTTATCAGGAGCGACCTGTGTGGAACATCTTAGTGATGGGATTGCCGCATCTGAGGCAACGCCTTACGGAGAGGAATCTTTGGCTCGTGCTCGAAATATTCATGTAAAAGATTTTTCTGCGGCATAGGTGTTGTTCAAAAAGAAATTGTCTGTGTTTAGACACTCCCGGGCACTTCGCAGTTGCTCAAGTCTTTTGGTTCTCTATGTTTAGACAATGCAAGAGTTCAGAGATGATGTGGTTTGCCTCGGAGATCTGAAGCGGAGGGTATTGGCCTTTGCTCAAGAAAGAGAATGGGAGCAATTTCATTCGCCTAAGAACCTTTCAATGGCTCTGGCTGCTGAAGCTGCAGAGTTAATGGAACATTTTTTGTGGACGGAGTCCGAAAAATCTCGCGATGTCGTAAAGGAGGAAAAGCGAAGGGCGTTGATCGAGGAGGAAATAGCGGATGTTGTTATCTATGCTCTGGAGTTTGCCAATCAAGCGGATATCGATTTGGCGGCTGCGATTGAGGCAAAACTGGTGACAAATGCCCGAAAGTATCCTATTGAAAAAGCGCGTGGTCGGTCAGAAAAATACACGGAACTTTAGCCCCTTACCATTGATCCCAAGTTGGAAATAGGATGAAGGGATTTGAATCCCTGCATCGATACATATGAAAAATACCTTTTACGGAGAATTCGATATGGAGCGACTCCCAGGGAAACTTGATAAGGCGCATCAGGGTGAATACAGAACGCCTTTTGAGATAGACAGGGATCGCATTATTCATTCCTCAGCTTTCAGGCGTTTGCAGTCCAAAACTCAGGTGTTTCTTTCAGGGGAGTATGATTTTTATAGAACTCGATTAACACATTCTATTGAGGTTGCTCAAATCGGACGGTCGATTTGCGGTTACCTTCAGTCAACGAGTGAGTTGTTAAGTGATGATTTTTATATAGACGAAAACTTGGTGGAAGGCGTTTGTCTTGCCCATGATCTAGGGCATCCTCCTTTTGGCCATGCAGGAGAGAAGGTCCTTCATACGCTTATGAAGGATTTTGGAGGATTTGAGGGGAATGCCCAGACTCTCAGAATGCTGACAGAGGTCATTTACCAAACAGAAAAGGAATGCTATGGCATTGCGCCGACCAGGGCCTGTCTAGATGGGGTCTTGAAGTACAAGGTGCTCTATGGAGATTCGAATGGCGCAAAGAATCATTTTCTCTATGATCCCCAGGAGTCCTTACGTGATTTTGCTTTTCAGGAAGAAACGATTCCTAGTGATTTTCGAGAGGGGATGCGGTTGAATGACATTAAGAGTATCGAGTGTCAGATTATGGATTGGGCTGATGATACGGCTTATTCTTTAAACGATATCATTGATGGAGTTCGCGCTGGATTTCTCACGTTTGAGAAGATGGAAAAATGGGCGATAAAAAGTGATCTTTCATCTGAAGAAGTCTCTTATTTGAAATACTTAAAAGAGGCGATTTTATCTGATAAATTGGAGGCTGCTTTCAGTGTGAAAATAGGAGAGTTCCTGAAAGGGTGCCAACTTGTAAAGAAGGCGAATTTTTTATCAGGGAAGTCCAATCGCTATGCATTCGCTCTAGAAATTAACGAAGGGATAAAAAGTGAATCTAGCTTCTACAAGAAACTTGCTCTAGAATGCATCTTTCAGTCTGCCGAGTTACAGCAAATGGAGTACAAAGGTGGGCGAATATTGAGAGACCTGTGGGGAACTTTTAGTGGGAATGAGGATGGGTTTCAAGTGCTTCCAAAGGCAATGAATCAACGAATTGAGGCCGCGAGCTCAGAGATTGAGCGTTGTCGTATTCTTTGTGATCATCTTTCTAGTATGACGGACGGTGCCGCGATTCGAACGTACCAGCGACTTAGTGATCCTAACTATGGTTCGATTGTGGACCTTGAGTGAAGATTGGTTAAACCGAACCTGGAATGAGTCCAAGCAGTCGCTTTAGTGATGGCAACCGCAGCCAGAGCCACATCCGTGAGAAGGAGAGGGAATGGTTGAAGCTTTATCATTGGAATGGCTTATATAGCCCAGACCTCCGGAAATAACTCTTCTGACGGATTCTCCAGTTTCAGGGTCATGAGTGATCGGAGCCTCTTTCATGCTTTGTTGGATTTCAAAGCTACGAGGTTTCTCATCGGAACTTTGTGGAATCGTTTCGTAGGTATACGTTGCCATGAGATAATTCGAATTGGACCAGAGTTGAAAGAAAAACGAAAATGCTCTAATTATCAAGCTCGCCGATGGGTAGGTTCAATGGAAGTGCCTGTGGTTTTGCGCATGATGTTTTGAGGGCTAAATGGCGATTTTGATCGGAGGAACTTTCAAAAGCCTGCATCATTTCAACAACATGTAGGGCCATGTCACCATTGGCCCGATGTGGCCTACCAGATCGAATAGCGTATGCCATATCTGCAGCACCAATTCCTCGCCCGACATTTGTTTCATGTGTATGAGGGATTTCTTTCCACTCTTCTTCACCTTTCCCTTTTAAAAGAATGGTTCCTTCAAAAGTATTTGGATCTGGGACCGAGAGAGATCCTTCAGTTCCATGGATTTCGACACATGGAAGATGATGCCCCCCGAAGATGTCGAAACTCATGATAACGGTGGCGGTAAGATCATTGGCAAAGTCCATCGTACCTGCCAAATGGGTAGGGATTTCAACGTTTAGAACGGTTCCTTCGAAAGGTTTACTGCTGATTGTTCGTGTCGGAAACGATTTCTTAGTAGAACCGGAGATTCGAGCGGCCGGGCCAAGGAGATTTACGAGTGCGGTCAGATAATAAGGTCCCATATCAAACATAGGACCTCCTCCTTGTTCGTAGTAAAAGGAGGGATTTGGATGCCAGTGTTCATGGCCACGTCCTACACAGAATGCTGTTGCGGCGATGGGTTTTCCGATAGCGCCGTCGTCGATGAGCTTTCGACATGTTTGACCTCCTCCTCCGAGGAATGTGTCCGGGGCACAGCCCACAAGTAGATTATTTTCTTTTGCTAAACGGCAGGTTTCTTCTGCTTCTGTGAGGTTCAGGCCAAAGGGCTTTTCGCAGTAGGCGTGTTTGCCGGCATTGAGGATCTCCTGGTTGAGGGATGCGTGAAACTTGGGGATCGTTAGATTGATGATGATTTCAATATCTGGATGCTGGATAAGTTCTTCAACGGAGAGGGCTTGAGGAATATTGTATTTCTCCGCCTGAGCTTTTGCCCGTTCGTGGTTGATGTCCGCGCAAGCGACGATCTCCAAAATTTTAAATATGGCGGAGCCTTCAAAATAGGCTCTACTGATAGCTCCGCAGCCGATGATTCCGACCTTTACTGGTTTCATACAAATAGTGGGGGTAGTTAGAGGGAAATATATAGAATTCTCGGATTGTTTCTTAGATTGTGGAGAGGAACTGAAGGGAAGAGAGTAAGCCTTCTTTCTCTCCTTCACTGCTTCCATTGTAGTCACTATCTTCCAGTTCAATGGAGACATGTCCGTAGTAATCTTTTTTGGCTAAAAGAGAAAAAACTTCTTTCCAGTCGGTGACTCCTTTTCCGGGAATTGTATAACGCCAGCTCCATTCACCAAAATTAATTGCAGGCGTAAAGGTTGCGGGAAGTTCGTGCCCATATTCATAGAGGTTCTCCTGGAGTATTTCGGTATCCTTGGCATGAACATGAAAAATGCGTTCGGAAAATTCATTGAGAAAGCGAATAGGCTCAATGCCCATTCGGATAAGATGTGAAGGGTCGTAGTTTATTCCTATGCTATGAGAGGAAATCTCTTTGAAGAGGGCCCGATAGGTTTCCGGGGTGCAGCAGAGGGAACCCAAACCAGGCCAACCTTCAATGACTACGTGGCTGTTATTTGCTTCAAGGGTGGGGACCAGTTGCTGGAAGCTCTCTAACATGAAACTGAAATTCTCTTTTCGGTCGAGGCTTGGGTCTTCTGGTAACATCACGACAAAGAAGAGATTGGCTAGTGATACAGAGCAGGTTTCGATATACTGATTTGCTTTTTCGACAGCTTCCTTGCGAGTCTCTGGGTTCGCTGAGATAAGTTGATTCCAGTATGGAAGATCAACGCTCCCTATTTCCATATTTGTCTTTTCGGCTATGGAGATATATTGATCGGCATCATTGCCGAGATCCATGAATGCAAACTGATTCGCGTTTGCCCAATCGATGAGGGATTTGATACCAGTTTGCCAGTCACTCCCTCCTTTTCGGAATCCGATCGGGAAATTCCCAGTCTTAGTTTTTAGTGTATGGGTTTTGTTCATTTACTTCTGGTTGAGAGGATGTACCGGCATGAAGGAAAGCCTACGGTAGTCTGAGGGGTTTAAGCCTTTTGCTTGTTTGAAGATGGTTGAAAAATACTGACTGGATCGGAAACCGCAGGCATTGGCAATTTGAGATAGCTTCATCTCCCTCTTGGTTTCAAGTAAGTGCTCGGCTTTGGCAATACGGCAGCTATTCAGATATTCAATGGGGCTTTGATCGGTGAGTTGGCGGCAGATGATGGCAAACTGATTACGTGCTAAACCGCATTTGTGGGCCATTGTTGCGAGGGTCCATGGTTGTTCTTGCTGAGTCTGTAATTGATTGAAAAAAGTTTGTACACAATGGGCCGAAAATGTCCTAATTTTGGTCTCATCTAGTGGACTTGAAGTAAGGGTTGGTACATGGTCTTTCATCACTATTACCAAAGACTTATTGTTCGTAGACGTTGTGAATAGAGGTTACCAATCGTTTGAAGGGAAAACCGTTCTTCAATGGTCCTTTTGGCTTGTTGCGATATATCGTCACGAAATGTTTTGTTTTCAAATACTTTGCGCATAAACCAAGCGGCATGATCCCTGTCTGGATCTGCCCATGTTTGACCTTTGCCATAAGGGCCAAAATTTTTCTCAAGCTTCATCAGTTGGTAGTTTACGGGGCATCCATTTCTGAAGTTTACAAACTCTGATGTGGCGGACCAGTCGGTTGAGATGACTGGTTTTTGGAGATACATTGATTCTGCTACTGAAAGACCAAAGCCTTCTGAGCGGTGAAGGGAAACGAAGCAGTCACAGGCATCTTGAAGGGCATAGACATCCGCCCTGGGTAATGTTCTAGGGACTAGGTGGACATTGGGTAAATCTTTCACAGATTCTTTGAGATCCTCGAAGTCAGATTCGTTTTTGGTTATGCCGTGCACTTTCATGACGAGACCGACATCTTCGGAGGAATTGGGAAAGGCTTTGCGGTAGGCATCGATAACAGCTTGGGGGTTCTTCCGTTCTTGATAGCTGTTGAGATCATACATGAAAAGGAAGAGAAACTGATTTTCAGGAAGATTGAATTTCGCCCGGTTATTTCCAGTTGGTCGTTGAAAACTTATGGGATGGGGCATGGTGATAACTGGAATAGGGGACTTTCGACTGATTGCCTCTGTGACAAAGTGAGAAGGGGTCCAGATCTCGTCGAAGTAACGAAAAAAGCGAAGCCATGAATCGGGAAACTCGGGCAATTCCCAGGCCCAATATGCGATGTTGTGTTTACTGTTTCGGAAGTCTTTTCCATGGCAGTGATCAATGTCGCCCGCCTGTGCAGCATCAATATGGAAGATGTTGACTGGATGGATGTTTTCCGTCTCTAGCCTATCGTCGTATGTATGATCTCCTTTGGCAGCCAGGCAGTTTAGTTTACAGGCGACTAATGAATGTGGAATCGAGGTAGTCGATAGGGCATTTGCCATATAACGCGCAGATTCTCCAACCCCGAGCTCCGCATTGAACCATCCCACTAAATTGATGCCTGGCTTGCTATAGCGTGTAACGAAATCGCTCACGATGGGCATGTTGGAATTGTTGAAGTTGAGAATATTCTCTTTGTTTATTTGAATCTCACCTAATTGAAGGCGCTTGTTTTTCTGTTGAGAGCGATAGGACTGCAGTCGATCTCGAATGGCTTTGGGAAGAGGCCATTTTTCAGTAATCCTGCCAAAGTAGGCGAGGGCATTACTCATACCGACTCCCAATAGAGTGATTTTGACAATCGTTTTGGAGCGGGGGTCAGTAAGAGTTTCCGGGATTTCCAGTTTGAATGTGCCTTCTTCGATTTCGGGCCAGATTCTTTCCTGGCACCGGAGGATTTTGACTCTCAAACCGAGGTTTCCTTTGGAAGCAGTGATTTCATCTGCTGCCGGTAGTAAGACTCCTTCGATGGTCAGGTTCTTTACCGGAATGTTTGCGGGTAGGGTAATGGTTGCTTCTTCTCTTATCCAAACGCGGCCATTTTCATCATGTATTGCTGGAAAACCTACAAAATTGAATTCTTTGAAAGAGATGGATGGAAAAGAATTTTTGCTTTGGCTTGGCCCGAGAAGATGCTCCCAGTGAATGTGGACTTCTCTCATGCGTGCTTTTGCATAAGCAACGCCGGCTTCCGGTGGATTGCGGGAGATTTTCAACTTTTGAGAAATAGCCTGCCAAAAAAGGGGCCAGGTGAAAATCGATGGGTATTTTCTGAGTTCTGATAAATAGAAATCTGTCCAATTTTCTGAAGCTAGAACCGCTAGCTTCTCATGCCATTTTTCAAATAAATAGCGGCAGTTTTTCTCATCCTGCAAACTCTGTCCACGGCTGGCACTTACATGATGTCGAACAAGGCTCTTATTCGAGACAATGATCTTTTTGTTCAATTGGGTAACTTTGAAGCAGAGGTCAATGTCTTCACAACCGTTTACGAATGCCTCATCGAAACCTCCGATTTGGGTAAATAATTCTCTCTGGATAAGGAGACAAGCGCCTGTCACTGCAGAAACCTGTGCATAAGGATTCTCGGAAATGTTGTGTGAGTGGTGTGCTTTCCCGTTGATGTCGAAGGTGATAGCTGAATGGTCAATCTCTCCAGTTTTGATGGCGGTTTGTATATTGCCTATGATGCCCGTGTTTTCGCATTTAGCGAATGCGTCAAACATCGGTTCGAGCCAACCAGGTGAAAACTCCAAGTCGTTATTGAGCAGGCAAACAAATCTCCCCTTCGCGGCTTTTACTCCGATATTATTCGAGTGAGCATATCCTCTATTTTCTTCATTCAGGATAATATGGTAACGGGATATAGGCTGATTTGTGATCGCGTCTCTTGTCCCATCGCTGCTGGCATCATCTACCAGTACAATCTCATAGTTGATGGAAGAAGGGATACTCTTTTCGAGAGTGGACAGGCATTCTTGGGTTAGACCTAAGTGGTTATAGAGAGGTATGACAAAAGATACTTCTATGGGGAGTGTAGAATCTGGATGACTCTGTTTCATTCAAAATGTTCTCCCTTTCTAGTTTTTTCAGCCAGAGAGAAGTCGTCTTTCTTCAAAGTTAAGTTCAAATTGTAGGCAGGGTCTTTGAAAAGGATATCTCCCCATTTCTTCTCCATATATTGGATTTCTTGCTTAAATCGTTCAATGTGATCGGGCGAAAGATCATCTTCTCTGGATGCTGATTCATGGTGATACAATTCTGAAAACGGAGTCCATAGATTTCGGTAACCAACTGAGCGCAGACGCAGACAGAAGTCCACATCGTTAAAAGTAATCGCCAGATTTTCTTCATCAAATCCGTCAACTTGATTGAATTTTGTTTTACTGACAAGCATGCACGCGCCGGTAACAGCACTGTAGTTTTGAACCAATCTTGCGCGATTGAGCATGCCTTCGCTTCCACGTGGAAAGTGTTTGTAAGCATGTCCTGCGATGCCGCCCATCCCCAAGATGACCCCTGCGTGCTGGATTGTGTCGTTGGGATAATAAAGCATCGCTCCAACAGCTCCTATCTCGGCTCGTTGCGCGTGGGTTAACATTTCTTCCAACCAGTTTTCATTTATGACGGTAATGTCGTTGTTGAGAAAGCAGAGAAAATCTCCGGAAGCTTTTTGGGCCGACTGGTTGATTATTCTGGAGAAATTGAAGGAGCCTTCGATTTGGATGACTTTGACTCCTTTTTTTTGGATATCCTGTAAGAAATTCTGAGTTGCATGATCGTCAGAATCATTGTCTGCAACGATGACTTCAAGGTTAGGGTAAGTCGTTTTTTGGAGAACACTGTTAAGACAAGGTTCAAGCAGATCCCGTTGATTTCGTGTAGGGATGATGACGGAAACCAATGGCATGGTGCTTAGTTTGTAATAAACTTTCCAGTGGTTCCCAGGAACTGGGTACAATTCAACTTGTTCTCCTATTCGTTTGAAGTGATCATTGAGGGCTCTAGAAGCGGATTGAGGAGCATACTCTTTTTCTTCAGTTGCATAGGCCGTCGATCCTTCTATGGCTCTCCAATGATAGATTACTTTGGGGATATGTTTGATGTTTTCAGGACAGGTATGTTCGGAGATACGCAGTGCCAGATCCCAGTCTTGAGAACCTTCGTAACCTTTCTTAAAACCACCTATTTTACGTGCTAGAGATGTTCTGAATACACCTAGGTGGCTGATCATGTTTTGTGAGAGAAACAGATCGGGATTCCAGTCTGGCTTGAAATAGGGCTGAAAATGACGATTTTCTTCATCTACCTTGTCTTCGTTTATCAAGAAAGCAACTTCAGCTAACGCGTCTTCACTGAGTTCATCATCGTGATCCAGTAAAGCGATGAATTCTCCTGTAACCATTTCAAGGGCCGTATTTGAAGCTGCACTGATGTGTCCATTGGTTTCTCTAAATGATACTTTGATGCGATCATCATTGAGAGCTGCATCTTTCAAAACTGTTTTAATGTGAGGCTCAGTTGAGGCATCGTCAGAGATACATAACTCCCAGTGGGTGTAGATTTGATTGGTGACGGACTTAATGGCG
>CAXMUM010000059.1:8307-10236 GCA_964196585.1 uncultured Opitutaceae bacterium | reverse complement strand
TGGCCCAAATAAGGTTTGGAGTATTTCGGAGAATTTGGAAATCGATTCAGCAATGCCTCCTGTCACTAATGAGGTATCACCTGTTGGTTCGGGAGATGTTTTTTTCGCAGGTCTGCTGTATTCCCTCTTTGATATCAAAAGTAATCTTAAACGAGCTGTGCAGTTTTCTTTGCCTCTGGCTGCAGCAAATGCCTCATCTGGAGGTATTGCCGACTTTGATTTAACTTCGATCCTGGAACCCTAGAGGCTCCGGTTTACATACATACCGGAGCCTCCGAGGTTACCACACCCATTGTCTGACAAACTTTACCCTCAAAGATGAGGGCTCGTCTGCAGAAAACTTAGTTGATTCATACTAAAAATGTGTTCGTCATTTCTGAAGGGCTTAAAAGCCTGCCAATGAGCATATAATACTCACATTCTTCAATTTTGCTAGGAGATGTGTAAGAAGCTTCTTTATTCCTGAGAGATGTATAAAGCTCTAGATAGAAAATTCTTGCTTCGATTCGATGAAATCACGACTCTCCGACCCATGGATAAGACGACCGTAAAACTCGAAACAACACAGGGTGTAGTTGAGATTAAACTTTTCCCACAGATCGCTCCTAAGGCATGTGAGAACTTTTCTTCGTTGGCCGAGGAAGGCTATTACGATGGGATCATTTTCCACCGCATTATTCCTAACTTCATGGTCCAGTGCGGTGACCCAACCGGGACTGGACGCGGAGGTCAGTCAAAATGGGGCGCACCTTTTGAAGATGAAGTATCACCTGATCTGCGCTTCGATAAAACAGGTATTCTTGCAATGGCCAACTCTGGACCAGGAACAAATGGCAGCCAATTTTTCATTACGACCGCCAAAACACCTTGGCTAAATATGGCCCATACTATTTTTGGTGAAGTCGTCGAAGGCTATGATGTTGTTCAGAAGATTGAAGCAGTCGCTACAGATGGATCTGATAAGCCAATCGAAGAACAGAAAATTATCAAAGCTACCGTTAGCTAAAAGATAGTTATTTCGATTTTTTACGAGGCTTACTCTTTGCAGTAGGCCTCGTCCATTTAAAGATCGTTGTCGATAGCGGAGGAAGTGAAATAACGGCTGAAAATTCGTATCCATCACATGGAACGGCTTCAGCTTCTATTTTTCCTTTATTTCCAATATTGGTCCCGCCGTAGTTACTTGAATTCGAATTAATTAATTCTTTCCAACTCCCACTCTTCGGAAGACCGAGACGGTATTCAGTTTTCGTATCAGCTGCATAATGCCCTACAATAGCATAGGTATCCTCCGACTCAGGATTTTTGCGCAGAAATGAAAAAGCGCTCTGCATAGAGTCATTGCTGTTTATCCATCCAAAAGAATCTGGATTAAAATCATGGGCATACAAGGCGGGCTCTGATCGATAGAGCGAATTTAAATCTCTTACCAAAGAACGAATTCCCTCATGATCGATATACTCCAGAAGGTGCCAATCGAGACTAATATCGTGATTCCATTCGCGCGATTGTCCAAATTCCGATCCCATGAATAGAAGCTTCTTGCCAGGATAGGTCCACATGTAGGTATAAAGCGCTCTGAGGTTTTGGGCTTTGTCCGGAATGGATTCTGCTCCCATTTTTGAGAGCATGGATGCTTTCCCATGGGTAACTTCATCATGCGAAAAAACCGATATAAAATTTTCGGCATACTGGTAAAGCATGGCAAAGGTAACATCGTCGTGATGCCATTTTCGATGGACGGGATCTCTAGAAAAATACCGTAGTGTGTCGTGCATCCATCCCATATTCCACTTTAGATCGAAGCCAAGACCACCTTCTGAAGTCGGTTTCGTCACCCCCCCCCACGAGGTTGATTCTTCCGCAATCATTAAGGCGCCCGGGTAGTTATCGTGGACGACCTTATTGACCTGGCGCAGAAAATCGATC
>CAXMUM010000059.1:302-8297 GCA_964196585.1 uncultured Opitutaceae bacterium | reverse complement strand
GTCCAAGTAAAGCATTGAAGCGACTGCGTCGACACGCAGACCATCGAGATGAAACTGTTCAAACCAAAAAAGTGCGTTGGCAACGAGGAAGCAACGCACTTCGTTTCGGCCAAAATTAAAGATCAAAGTCCCCCAATCCTGATGAGCACCCTGCCTGGGGTCCGCATGCTCATAGAGATGAGAGCCATCGAACTGAGCCAATGCAAAGGTGTCCCTGGGAAAATGTGCCGGCACCCAATCCAGGAGCACGCCGATACCTTTTTGGTGCATGTAATCCACAAAGAATTTGAAATCGTCGGGATTACCAAAACGGTGTGTCGGGGCAAAAAAACCTGTTACTTGATAACCCCATGATCCGCTGAATGGATGTTCGGCTATCGGCATTAATTCTACATGGGTAAATCCCATTTCGAGAACGTAATCTGCCAATAATGGAGCCAATTCACGATAGGTCAGTGGACGATCATTGTCTTCCACAACCCTCTTCCAGGAGCCCAAATGAACTTCATATACAGATAGGGGTTGATTGACAGAGTCTCTCTCATTGCGAGACTCCATCCACTCTGTATCTTTCCACTCGTATCGATTATTGTCGAAAACGATAGCAGCATTGTTCGGAGCTGGTTCAAAGTAGCTCCCGAATGGATCCGTCTTCAGTAATATATTTTGATTGGCCGTCAGCACCTCGAATTTATACAATTCTCCCTGCATTAACCCAGGAATAAATAGCTCCCAAACTCCGGAAGCCCCAAGTGATCGCATCGGATGAAAACGTCCGTCCCAGTGATTGAAATTCCCAACGACGGACACTCTTTTTGCACTCGGAGCCCAGACGGCAAAGGCAACTCCCAAAACACCCTCTATCTCTCTAGCGTGAGAGCCTAGCTTTGTGTAGAGACGATTCTCATTTCCTTCGTTGAAGAGATAAAGGTCCTGGTCTCCAAGCGTTGGATGAAAGGAATAAGGATCAAAAAATTGCCGGACCTCCATGGAATAGGTCTCTGTTCTCAAACGATACGAAAAGGGTTCTTCGCGGCCTTCAATGAAGCCTTCAAAAAAACCTTCGTCTGCTATCTTAGAGAGCGGAAAACGGGGTTGTTTATCATCTTTAATATCAACCACTTCACACGCCTTTGCTCCCTGTAAAAAGGCACGGACGACGAGCCCTGGTTTGCCTTTGCGGCTAGATGGATGCATTCCCAGCAATGAGTGTGGGCTCGAAGCAGTGGCGTTTATGAAACCGGACAGTTCAGCTTTGGTAATGATTGAAGCCATTTCGTATTCTTTTATAATTGTGAAAATTCGTCACAACACCCCGGTTTGTAGATTCGACCTCGATCAGGGTCTAGCCTTAAATAGCGCCGAAATGCGATACATTCGATCAAAGTCATTTTGCCTCTGGACATTAGTCTATTGGTTTCAACACTCATCACGTTGAAAACGTATCCGCTTTTGCTAAAAACACTCCTTATCGTATTGCCCCTCTTCTTTGGGAAGTGGGCTTATACTCAGGACATCCTTAGCCTACTCCCTTATATTGAGGGAGATGAAATCACATACGATCTGAAAACAGGTGAAACTGTCGTTACCGGATCCCCTAGTTTGTCATACGACGGTTGGCTTCTTTTGGGGGATGAGATTCGTTATAATCAAAAAACAGGTGAAGCGACGGCCAGAGGAAATATAAGCCTTACCCGCGATGCTTTTCGCTTAATCGGAGATTCCATCACTTATTCAACGGATGAAAATAGTGCTGAAGTAACGAATTTCCGCGCAGGGCAATACCCTGCTTATCTTCAAGGTGATACGATCAGTGGCAATATCGAACAAGCTCAGGTAAAAAACGCTGTAGCTTATGTTGGCCAGCCCAATTCATTGGCCCCAAGAGCATCTGCCCTAGAAGTTCGCTACTTTAAAGATGACAAAGTTGAAGCGGATAAGCTTGTGGTAAAGCTGGGTGGATTGTCAGTTTTTTATAATTCGGCGTTTCGCAGAGGCCTTGAAGGTGGGAAACAGTCCTTTGAAGCCTGGACTGGCTATCGGAAGGAGCTGGGTGGGTATTTACATGCTGGAGTCCGCGTGCCCATATCGGAAACAGTCGAAGCAGGCGGCTTCATCGATCTTTTCAGTAAGCGAGGAGTTATGGCTGGCCCATCGGTGAAGTATCGTTCCCAAGGAGTGGACAAGGAGACTTTCGGCAATTTCGAATTCGGATATCTCAAAGATCAAGGCGATCCGGGCCAAGATATTTTGAGGCAGAATATCGATAGCGAACGTTATTTCCTCGATTGGAAACATAAGCAGCAAGTAAATGAAAACGTGACGTTCACGGGCATGGTTAATTATTGGTCAGACTCGGATGTTACGCGGGATTTCAGGCACAAGATTTTCCGAAATGCACAAGGACCAGATACCTTTCTAGAAGGTGTTTACCGAGGTGATAATTATCTCATTTCTGCTTTTACTCGTTTTCGGCCTAATGATTTTCAGATTGTGCAGGAGCGCCTGCCAGAGGTTCGATTTGATCTGCTTCCAACGCATTTAGGTAGTGGTATTCTAACGGAATTCCAGGCGAGTGTAGCCGCCTTGAGAGAAGAGTCGTTTGTAGCAAATCAATCTCCCTTAAGAAGTGATCGTCTCGATTTTTACACAAATCTCAGTCGAAGCTTTAGACCCACGGAGTGGCTAACCTTTACGCCGATTGCGGGAGGAAGATGGACCTATTATGACAGGGCTTTAAATGGACGTGATAATTATTCACGTCTTTTGGGTGAACTCGGCTTCGATGCAGAAATGAAAATATTTGCGGTTTACGACTACCAAAATCCTGTTTGGGAGATCGAGGGGATCCGGCATCTTGTTGAGCCCATGGTTCAATATCGCTATATTCCCGAAGCAGATAAGGGCTCTGCTTACATTCCTCCGATTGATGATTTCGCTTTTTCCACTCAACTGCAGCCTTTGGGGCTGGGAGAGGTTCGTAATATCGATGACCTTTCGGAGACGCATGCTTTACGAATAGGCCTGGATAATATCTTTCAGACTCGAAATGCGGAATATGGATCGAGGGATCTGTTGCGGTTCTTTGTTGCGGGAGACCTTTATTTTTCAAATCTACCGGGAACAGATGATTTTTCAGCCATTCATACGCAGGTTGATTTTACACCAGCCGAATGGCTTAGGCTCAGTTTGTTCAGTCGGGTCGACTCGCAATCCTTTGATTTACGTGAATTAAATACACAGGTTACGATAACGGATCAGGAATTCTGGGAGATTGGCTTAGGAACAAGTGCTCTGAAGGGTGAGATAGAGCAGTACCAACTTTATGCACGATATCGACTGAATGAAGCTTTTGAGCTCTATGCCAGGATCCAGTACGATGCACGGCAAGACAGATTCAATGAGCAATCCTATGGCGTGAGCCACATTTTACGAAATCAATGGCGAATCAATTACGGAATCAGCTCATACTCCGATGCTCGAAGAGAAAGCGGAACCCGTATTGATTTGGAAATCGAATTTCTCTCTTTTTGAAATGCCCCCTTCTTCGGGTATCATCCAGAATCAACGCCGCATACTATTGCGACTGATTGTTGAAGCCGAAAAGAATCTGTCGCCAGGCAAGGACTTTTCCGCCCTTCTCCTCTCTCAACCTCGTAAAAACAAACAATTTGGATCTCGTGATAGACGACTTTATCAAGAGTTGATATATACTTGGCTGCGCTATCGAGAATACATCGATCCACTGCGTGCTACATCGTCTGAAACGGCTCTCGATTTACTCATTGCCTTGGCCGATGAAATTCCCGAAATAAAACGGCATAAGGATTCTATCAATTCTGACTTAATTGAATCGCTTTCTCCTGAAAAGAGTTGGGAAAAGCGTAAGCAGATTCTCGAAAGCAAAGCTCCGGCAGGATCATCCATTGAAGAAACGAGACTCATTCCCGATTGGTTTGATCGCAATCGCCAGAAAATGGATGATGCCGTCTTTCTTCGAAGGGCACCTCTCTGGATTCGAGCCCGAGAGGATGCTTCAGATATTTTCTCCGATTTGGCTAAAGAAGGATTTGTCATTTTACCATCTGAAATCTTACCAACTGCGGGGAAAATCAATCAATCTGCCAAAATCGATCAAAGCCGTGCTTACCAGGATGGCAAAATTGAGATCCAGGACATTAGTTCACAGATCCTCCTTGAGATGATCACTCCTATGGTCGGTGAAACCTGGTTTGATGCATGTGCTGGAGCTGGAGGTAAAACGCTCCAATTGGCCGGATTGGTAGGATTATCAGGAGTTGTGTGGGCAAGTGATGTTCGTAAGGAGATTCTTTCTGAACTGAAAATCAGATCCGATCGAGCGGGATATTCTAATGTTCATATTGTTCACAGTTCAGAAGCAGAGAAACTTCTTCCTAAGTCCTTTGACGGGGTCCTTATCGATGCCCCGTGCAGTGCGTCGGGAACCTGGAGACGAAGGCCTTACCTGCGCCATCAGACGACTTCTGAGACAGTTTTAGCCTATAGTAAGATCCAGCAAGAACTTCTCGTAGAAAAGGCTTCTCTGGTTAAACCGGGGGGGCTCCTAGTCTACATCACTTGCTCCCTTGCTATAGATGAGAACGAAAAGACTGCCGCAGCATTTCTCGAGCACACCTCCGAATTCAAGCTGGAACTTCCTCACAAATGCTTTGGTCTAATTCCAGTAGATGGTACCCTGACGATTGTTCCAAGCGATTTTGATGGAGATGGTTTCTTTATGGCCTGCTTCCGACGTAAAGATTAAAGTATTTTTAGATTGCCTCAATCCCTTAGCCAGAAAATGAAAAACAGTGCCAGCCGAACTTGATCATCGTATAAAGCTCCCCGTCTTTGAGGGACCACTTGATCTTTTGCTTTTTCTCATTCGAAAGCATGAGATTGATATTTACGATATCCCGATCAGTCAGGTTCTTCGTCAATATCTCGATATTCTTTATGCAATGGAAGAGCTTCACCTGGAGGTAGCCGGGGATTTTTTTGTCATGGCCGCCTCGTTAATGGAAATTAAAAGCCGACTGCTCCTTCCCAAGCATGAACAGGCAGTAGACCCGGATGCAGAGGATGATGAACTGGATCCTCGGTGGGAGCTTGTCCACCAGCTTCTCCAATACAAAAAATTCAAAGATGCGGCAGGCAATTTGGATGATTTGGCTACATCGCAATCCAACATGATCTCTTTGGACCAACAGCGAGTAAGTAATTTTGATCTAGAACTTCGCCCTCTCAAGAGCATCGATGAGGTCAACCTATGGAATACTTTTAACAATGTCCTTAGGCGATTAGCTGAGAAACTTGTAGTTGGTGACATCAATGATGACCAAACAACAGTCGTCGACCAAATGGAAATGATCATTGAGAAAACAGAAAGTTCTCAAAATTTCACCTTCTCCAGTCTCTTCTCAGGCTCGACAAATATCCGAGTACTTATCGTTACGTTTTTGGCAGTGCTTGAGCTCGTTCGAATGAAACGAATTGCCATCTCGCAGACCGAATCATTCTCCGATATTGACTGCAAAGCAATTTCGCAAAACAGTCTTGAATCTACGGAAACCTGAAGCACATTACGCTTACGTGAGACAAAAAGATTCAGAAAAAAAGCCGGCGCATCTTCTAGGCATTGGCCTTGATAATGAAGACGGTCATAAAAGGATCACCAAAGCTGAGGAATTTTCAGTCGTAGGCGGATCCGAAGAAACTCATGAACGCTTGACTGAAACTGCTCTTAAAACATTTGAAGAGCTAAAAACACGTGGTAAAAAACTTAATCAAGTTGAACCTAAGGAGCTCTCGGAGATAATCGAAAAATCAACTCCTGAATAATTTCTCGCAGATGATTTGTTTAAAAGTGACAAAGAGCACTTGACAACTTCTCTATGTCAGGCCCCTTTTCAGTTCTTAGAAAAATCAGCAAATCCAATTTTTATCCAACAAAATAGTAAAATGTCAGACCTAATCCAACACCTCACTTCTGTTACCTTTCAGGATACCATTGAAAAAAGCGATGTTCCCGTTCTCGTTGACTTCTGGGCACCATGGTGTGGGCCTTGTAAAGCGATTGCACCTGTTCTGGAGGAGCTGGCTACAGAACTTTCCGGAAAAATTAAAATCTGTAAAGTGGATGTAGATGACAATGGAGACATTGCTTCAAAATTTAATATCCGTGCGATCCCAACTATCCTCCTATTCAAGGGTGGAGAAATCGCTGAGCAATTTGTAGGAATGGTCGGCAAAGCAGATCTCCAGAACAAAATATCTGCTCACATTTAATAAAGAGAGACTTTGTGCTCTGTTTTATTCGGCCGTCTCGTAAGAGTGCGGCCTTTTTGTTGTGTGAGAGCAATTATAGAGCCACTGATAGGATAATACCGAGGGAAAAGAGAACTCCGTATCCCATTAAGAGTGCCGCGCTTTTACCCAACAGACGATTGCAGTCTTCTCCAGACGCTTCTGCGTTTAGCAAGAAGCAGAGTCTAATGGAATAAGGAAGTAACGGCAGAGGTAACAATATCCATGAACCGTACCCCAGGTAGGCCAAAATTACGCAGATCAAAAATGAAATCAAAATGCTGAATGTGTATTGCCAGCGAGAAGCCCTCTTACCCAGGAGAACAACCAGAGTACGTTTGTGGGCTTTCCTGTCTGTTTCCGCATCTCGGTAATTATTTACTACTAAGATATTGGTCGCCAACAAACCAATCGGAATGGCGCCCAAAAATGGTAACAGATTAAGTTCACCGGCTTGCACATAATAGGAACCCATCACGGCAACCAGACCAAAGAAAACAAAAACAAAAAAATCACCTAATCCATGGTAAGCTAATGGATAAGGGCCTCCAGTATAGGCAAATCCAAAAAGGATACTGAGAACTCCAATTGGTAACATTTCCCATCCTTGGAATGCGATCAGATTTATCCCCGAAATAAAGGCGAGAGCAAAGACAATAACGAAGGCCCGCAACATTACAGCTGGTGCAATCTGCCCAGAACTGACGGCGCGTTTTGGTCCTTCTCGATCAGGGCCATCGGCCCCTTTCATATAGTCGAAATAATCGTTAGACAGATTTGTTCCGATCTGAACCAATAATGAAAAACCCATGCACCATCCAACGGCGCTCCAGTTAAGCCACCCATCTCTCCAGGCTATTGATGAACCAACCATAACCGGAATAACGGCCGCTGGAAGCGTCTTGGGCCGAGCTGCAAAAAACCAAATACCCGGTCGTAAAAAGTTCATGAAAGAAAAAGAAGTTTGATCAAACTCTTAAATGATCATCCCGGCTGCAACCGTATTGTGTGTAAATTCATCAATCAAAATGACACTTCCTGTATTACGATTTTTGCTGTAAGAGTCGTAAAAAAGAGGTTGTGTGGTCCGAATTTGGATACGAGCAATATCATTAAACTCGATGTCAATATCATTCTCCACCTTATGCAGCGTATTAATATTCACTTTATAACGAATTTCCTTTACCAAACACCTTGCGTCTCGAGATGTATGCTTAATTATATATTTCCCCCGAGGTTGGAGCTTCTTTTCTGAAAACCAACATATCATCAACTCAATGTCCTGCCCAATTGCAGGGACGTTATTGGGCTTTGCTAGCATATCTCCTCTACTGATATCAATCTCATCTTCTAAAGTAATCGTGACAGACATCGGGCTGAAGGCTTCTTCAACCAAACCATCAAATGTTTGAACGTTTTTGATACGAGATGTAAAACCTGATGGCAATGCAATGACTTCATCGCCTGGTTTAAAAACGCCTCCTGCAACTCGACCAGCAAAGCCTCTAAAGTCATGGTGTTCATTCGACTGTGGCCGAATAACCCATTGTATAGGGAAACGCGCATCGACATGATTGGCGTCACTGCCGATGTAAGATGTTTCGAGGGTAAATAAAAGTGGAGCCCCCTCATACCAGGGCATTTTATCTGATCGATCCACCACGTTAT
>CAXMUM010000059.1:0-292 GCA_964196585.1 uncultured Opitutaceae bacterium | reverse complement strand
TCACCGTGCAATGCACTAATCGGAATAAACTTAATGTCTGAAATATGGAAACGGGAGGCAAATGCCGAGAAAGCCTCTACTATTTCGTCAAAAACTTCCTCCTTGTAATCGACCAGATCCATTTTGTTTACACAGACCACCAAATGCTCAATCCTTAAGAGTGAGGCGATAAAGGCATGCCGACATGTTTGTTCAATGACCCCTTTTCGAGCATCAATCAAAACAACGGCCAAATCTGCTGTCGATGCACCCGTTACCATGTTGCGAGTGTATTGAATATGTCCTGGAGTGT
>CAXMUM010000058.1:0-10450 GCA_964196585.1 uncultured Opitutaceae bacterium | reverse complement strand
GATTGATCCCAGACTCTGTGAAAATTAATTGAATATGGTGCTCCCGAATAAAATGAATGAGTTCTGTTATGCTTTGAACATCCGGTTCGTGCTGAGGATTGCTGTCTTCTATTGAATGGATAACCAGTCCGTAAGCATTTGCTAGATACTGAAGCGATTGATGGGAGGAAACAAGATAACGGTTTTCTTTGGGAAGGGGAAGCAGTAGCCTTTTAGCCCAGGTATCATGGAGTCTTATTTGTTCAACATAGAGTGCCGAAAGTTGTCCATAAATGGCAGCTCCAGAAGGATCTATATCTATGAGTGCATCTGTAACCGTCTTTACATAGGAAATTCCGTTAGAGAGATCGTGCCAAGCGTGTGGGTCGATGTTATGCCTATGCGAATCAGTTACTTCGAGTCGGTTGGGTATGTTTGAGGCGGCTTCGATGATGGGGCCTGAATATCCTGAATTGGCGATCAGTTTTTTAAGAGAATCTTCAAGGTGAAGCCCATTGATGATGAAAAGATGAGCTGAGGCTATGAGGGCAAGGTCTGCGGGTGATGGATCGAAGGAGTGGGAATCGGTACCCGCTTTTACCAGGCATTGGCTTTTGACTCTTTCTCCACCAATATTTTTAACCATGTCCTGAAGGATAGTGTTTGTCGTAACGATTTGTATGGGGAGATTCGGTTGTCCCTGAGCTGAAAGGAGACCAAAGGAAGAGAAAATCAGAATGATGATATTCGATTTTTTGAAATTTTTGAGTTTATGGCCTCTAGTGAGAATAGATCGCATCATGGTAAGAGCATTGGAGAGCGAAGAAATTTTCAAGCGTTGTCTGAAGCTTTTTAATTCTGGTTCTTTGATTTGAAAATCAGAGGAATAGAGATCAAATGTGAGAGTTGCGGTTTTGGAAAAAAGTGTAATGACTATACAAATATGGACTTTATGAAACGTTGTTTTTGGAAGATCGTAATAGGTTTGGCTTTTGGTATAGGTGGAACGTTGATTCTGGTAGGCCAGTCGGAGACAATGGAGCCTTCACCCCAAACTGATGTTGAAGAGGTGAAGTCCACAGGGGAGGTTAATAATATAGAATCTCCTTCTCTCACAAGCCCTATCGAAGATGCAGATGATTCTGAATTGAAAGCCCTAAAAAAGGAGAGAGAGAAGTTGATGCTCGAGAATCAGCTCGAAGGGGAAAAACTTAAAAAAGAGCTATTTGAGCTAAAATCGGAACGAGAAAGATTGTCTTTGGAAAACGGATTGCAGCGTGAACATATGACAAAGGAATTGACTGAAATAGGTTCTGATGTGCAACGGCTAAAAGCTGAATATGAATTTGTTTCAAAAAGAGCAGCTCTGACGGTTGCGCAAAAGAAAGAGGAATTGGACAGTGAATTGATGGCTTTGCGAGCTGAAGAGGAGCGCCTCAAACTTAAAAATTCTATCGCAGCTCAAGAAGTGGAATCTCAATTGATCGAAATTCGTCTTAAGGATGCGGGTTACAAGATCGAAAAAGCAAAGTTGGAGACTGAAGTCAGTCGGCTACAGGGGGAATTGATTAAGATCGAGAAATCTGATCTTCTGGCTGATCAAGTAATTGATTCCGATAAGTATACATTGGAACCTTACGGTGAAGGTGGAAAGCTTTCGGTTAGTGATCGACGTATAGCGCTTACCGGGCCTATTTGGCAACAGACGGCTGATTATGTAGCTGAGAGAATAGATTATTATAATAACAAGAACACAGAGTATCCTATTTTCTTGGTGATAGATTATTCCCCTGGTGGATCGACCATGGCGGGATATCAGATTCTTAAATCGATGGAGGGAAGTGAGGCTCCTGTTTATGTTGTCCTAAAATCTTTTGCGGCTAGCATGGCCGCGGCAATTGTGACTTTGGCTGAAAAGTCCTACGCTTACCCAAATGCGGTTATTCTTCATCATCAGATCAGTTGGGCAAATTGGGGTAATTTAACTCAGCAAAGAGAATCCCTCGATGAAGCTGAGGAATGGTGGAGGCGTTTAGCTGAACCAATTGCGGCTAAAATGGACCTTTCACTCAATGAGTTTATCGCCGAAATGTACAAAAAGAGTTCAGATGGAGATTGGAAGGAATTTGCAGACGAAGCCCAGAGGTTAAAGTGGGTGGATGAACTGGTCAGCCAGATTTGGGAAACATCGTACGATAAAAATCCAGATCGTTTTGGGCCAGCTTCTCCCCATAAGATGGAATTTGAAGAGAAAGTGGATGAAAAGGGTGATTCTTATATGATTTTACCACGCTTGCGTCCGTTTGATTTTTATTACCTCTACAACCCGGATGCCTATTACCGGTTGAAATAGAGTTCTAGAGGGAAAAACTGCCGAGTTTACAAAAAATTTATAGAATTGACCCTCTTTCTGGGGTTAACACCCTATGGTTAAGTATGTATGGATTGTATATACTTCTTCCATGTTTTTAGGACTTTTCTTGATTCTTGGTTTAGTTTTCATCGTTGGAGCGCTTCTCTTGGCGCATGAGGTTCGGAACGCTCCCGTTGGTTATGAAGATGAAAATGGGTTTCATCTGGTGAAAGAGGAGCAAGTCGACCTATCCCTCTGTTCTAGCACTTCTATTTAAGTAATAATTTGTGGTTAAAAACAAGAAGCCGCTTCAATAACGAAGCGGCTTCTTGTTTTTAGAAAAGGGTATTGGGATCAATTATGAATTACTAGGCTCGTCGTCTAGGGCCCGGATATTTGGAGTGTCTGAGTGGTTCACTTCTGGGGCGAAGGGCTCCATTTCAAATTCATAACCAATTCCGTGAATTGTTCGAAGTTTGTTGAGCGGGCAATTTTTACGCTCAAAAAGGTCCCGAATTTTGACTATATATTGATCTAGTGAACGACTTCTGACATCGGCATGAACTCCCCAGACGGAATGTATCAGGCTTTTTCGCGTAATAATGGTCCCGGGGTTTGCTTTAAGGTAAGCCATGATACCGAGTTCTTTACGTCCGATTTTTTCAGTATCACCATTGGGGAAAGAAATTTGTAGAGAAGTAGGGTCTATGCTTGCACCTGCAAAAATAAAGGGACTATCGGTGACTTTTGCGTTTTTTGTAATATGATGATCCTGAGAGGTTTCTGATCTCCTAAGGACTGCATTTATTCGGGCTACCAACTCAGCTGCACTGAAGGGTTTTGTGACGTAGTCGTCGGCCCCCATATCAAGCCCACGCACTTTAGAGATCTCAGAGTCATTTCCTGTGAGAAAGATAGTCGGGATAGAGATATTGTTGCGCTTGAGGTCTTCCAAAAAGGAAAATCCATCCTGATCAGGCAGAGTAAGATCGAGTAGGAGTAGATTGGCGAAATTGTGCTGGAGAAAGCGGAGAGCAGGAGAGCAGCGATCATAGGACTGGGTCAACATACCTGAGGCCTCCAGGTATTCGGTGATAACTGAGGTAATGGCTTCTTCGTCTTCTACAATAAGAACGAGTGGCTTTGGATCGGCTGGCATAATAAATATTACAGATTTTTTATATCATCTAAAACTTCGTCAGGATGGGCCGCAGCTTTAACTTTTGGGTAAACTTTGATGATATTCCCTTTTGGGCCTACTAGAAAAGAGACTCGATGGATGCCATCAAAGACCCTGCCCATAAATGTTTTTTTGGCCCATACTCCGAAAGCATTCACTAGTTTTTTATCGGTATCCGCAACAAGAGGAAACGGAAGGTCGTGCTTTGCTCTGAATTTTTCGTGAGATGTCTCTGTATCACAGCTTACTCCTATAATAGTAAGACCAGCTTGTTGAAACTGCTTGAAGAGGTCTCTGAAACCGCAGGCTTCTTTTGTGCACCCGGGAGTATTGTCCCTAGGGTAAAAGTAGACCAAATAAGGTTTTCCCATTAGCGTAGAGGTATCCTGGATTTCCTGGGAAACAGGATCTTTGAACGAAAAATTTGGAGCTTTATCTCCATTTTGGAGTAAATTGAGACTTCCCATAGGAGTGGGTTTTGAGGAGAGCTATCCTTTTTGTCAAAAAATAAGGGTGAAAATAGGCTTGAGTGTTCAGTGTGGGTGGATGTGTCTTGAATGTATGTCAGACAGTAAGACATTACTCATGCTAGGATTGCCGAAGGGTAGTCTGGAAAAGGCAACCTGTTCTCTCTTTGAGAAGGCAGGGTTTAAAATCACGATGAGTTCGCGATCCTATAAACCTGTCGTCAATGATCCTGATATTGAGGCCCGCTTAGTCAGGGCTCAGGAAATGAGTCGGTATGTTGAGCATGGTTTCTTTGACTGTGGTTTGACGGGTGAAGACTGGATTCTGGAAAATGGGTCGGATGTGGTGGAGGTATGTGATCTTGCATATAGCAAGGTCTCAGCTGCGGTTTCCCGCTGGGTTATAGCTGTACCAGAGGATTCTGACATCAAAACAGTGAAGGATTTGGAAGGTAAGCGAATTGCGTCGGAATTGGTTGGAGCGACAAATCGGTTTCTGGAAAAGAACGGAGTTTCGGCGGAAGTGGAATTTTCGTGGGGAGCGACGGAGGTAAAGGTGCCAGATCTGGTAGATGCGATTGTAGACATTACCGAGACGGGTAGTTCTTTGCGGGCCAATAAACTGCGCATTCTGGAAACACTCTTCTATACCAATACAAAATTCATTGCGAATAAGGAAAGTTGGGAGAACCCTGAAAAGCGTCGTAAAATCGAAAATATCGCGATGCTGCTGAAGTCGGCACTCGAAGCTGGAAGCAAAGTTGGACTTAAGCTGAATACTTCAAAGGAAGGATTAGAGAAGATTTTGAAAGAGCTTCCTGCATTGCGTAATCCAACGGTTTCCCACCTGAGTCAGTCAGACTGGGTGGCGATCGAAACGATAATCGATGAGAGTGTGGTCAGAGATATTATACCGCGGCTTAAAGAATTGGGAGCAGAGGGCATCATTGAATATCCTCTGAATAAGGTTGTCTATTAGCAATGAAAGTCGGATTGATTCAAACCAGTTGCCTGGATGATCAGAAGGCTAATCTCGAGAAGACAATAGAGAAAATTAGAGAGACCGCGAGCAAGGGAGCGCAGGTTATTTGCCTACAGGAGCTGTTCTTAACACCTTATTTTTGCAAAAAGGAAGATGTGGAACTATTCAAGTTGGCGGAAGCTGTTCCGGGTCCCACCACTGAAATAATGCAGGAACTGGCGGGTGAGTTGGGAGTCGTCTTAATTGTATCTTTATTTGAAAAGCGAGCACCTGGTGTTTATCACAATACAGCAGCGATTGTAGACGCAGATGGGCGTTTTTTGGGAAAGTATCGTAAAATGCATATCCCGGATGATCCGGGTTATTACGAAAAATACTATTTTACACCGGGTGATTTGGGCTATCGGGTTTGGGATACAAAATTTGGAAAAATCGGTGTAATGATTTGTTGGGATCAATGGTTCCCTGAAGCAGCCAGATTGACTGCTCTTAAGGGCGCTCAGGTTTTGTTCTATCCAACGGCTATTGGATGGCACCTCCATGAAAAAGACTCGATTGGAAAAGCACAACATGCCGCATGGGAGACTGTACAACGAGGGCATGCTGTGGCAAATGGTTGCTATGTGGTCTCTGTCAATAGGGTTGGTCTTGAAGAGTCCTCTCAATTTTTTGGAGGGTCATTTGTTGCAGACCCACATGGTCAGCTCTTATATAAAGGCTCCCATGAAGAGGAAGAGACCGCCGTGGTTGAATGTGATCTAGATTATCTGGATGATGTTCGCTGTAACTGGCCGTTTTTTCGAGATCGTCGTATCGATTCATTCGGAGATATACAGAAGCGTTTTATCGATTAAGATTCGCTATCGTTCGATGACACCGTCTTCCCTTGGCTTTCAGATGCCGGCAGAATGGGCTCCTCAAGTAGCCGTATGGCTTTCCTGGCCTCACAACCTTGATACCTGGCCAGATCACTTTGGCTCTATTCCAAGGAAGTTTGCGGAAATTGCAGCTGTTATGAGCCGCTATGAAGAAGTGCGTATCAATTGCGCGGTGGTTTTGCAGTCGGAAGCAGATCGATTGCTAAAGGAGGCAGGCGCAGACATGACAAGAATATCTCTATATGATCATCTGACGAATGATGCCTGGTGCCGGGATCATGGGCCTATTTTTGTTAAAAACTCTCAGTCAGGAGAAGTTGCTTTGACTGACTGGCAATACAACGCGTGGGGAGGAAAATATCCTCCTTACACTTTGGATAACAAAATTCCTATCCAGATTGGGAAAGCCCTCGGACTGAGTCGTTTTGAATTCCCCATGGTGCTTGAGGGCGGTTCTCTGGATGTAAATGGTGAAGGAGTTCTTTTGACGACAAGCTCTTGCTTGTTGAATCCCAATAGGAACCCGAAAATGTCCAAGGCTCAGATTGAAGAAAAGATTAGGGAAGGATTGGGTGTTTCGGAGATTTTATGGTTGGGAGATGGGATTGTAGGTGATGATACAGATGGACATATTGATGATATTACCCGTTTTTTTAGGTCTGATGGGATTGTTACGGTTGTGGAGTCAGATGAAACTGATCCCAATTTTGGGCTTTTGCAGGAAAACCTCACCCGTTTGAAGGATTTCCGAACAAAGGAGGGAAGGGCATTTGAAATCATGGAGCTGCCTATGCCAGAGCCGTGTTTTTGTGATGGGCAGCAGATGCCTGCCAGTTATGCCAATTTTCTGATTATCAATGATGCCGTATTGGTCCCTACTTTTCGGCAAAGTAAGAGGGATGCGGAAGCCTTAGGTATTTTGACAGGGTGTTTTCCCAATCGGGAGATTATTCCGATTGATTGCCTCGAGCTTGTATGGGGATTGGGGACGCTCCATTGCATCTCTCAACAGCAACCGGCCTGATCTTTATACTCAGTATTTTTGGCTTGCAGGTCGCTATAGGCCATTCATGGTGGCCTGTTTGCGACGAAATGAGTAGCCGGTTGTCGCGTGCTCCAGACCGGTTAAATTATAACATCAACCCCGAGTTGGAAATTTATTTCTGATTTGGGAAATATCTCTCAGGGGATTCGGAAAAGAGGAGCGTTTCTGAAGACTACTGAAAATTCTCATATGAGTTCAGAAATGCAAGAGCTACTCGATCAGAGCAGCTTTGATACGCTAAGGGAGGGCTCAATTATATTGGGCACCATTATTGAAATCCGTCAAAACGAAGTTGTTGTTGATATAGGAGGAAAATCTGAAGGCATTATTAATGCTGTTGAATTTCCAGATCTTGGAGAGTTAGAAATCGGCTCACAGATTGAAGTTTTTCTCGAAAGACAAGAAGATCGAACTGGAAATCCAGTGATTTCTTTCGATAAGGCAGAGCAGAAGAAAAATTGGGAGAATATTCTCCAAAAATGTCAGGAAGGAACCATTGTTTCCGGCCGTGTTCGATCAAAAGTTAAGGGTGGCTTGATTGTGAGTATTGGGGTGGATGCCTTTTTACCAGCTTCTCACATTGATATTCAACCTCCTAAAAATTTGGACCAATATATTGGTCAGACCTACGATTTTAAAGTCGTTAAGATCAACCTTGATCGAAAGAATATCATTCTTTCTCGCCGTGAATTGATCGAAGAGCAACGTGCTTCAAAGCGCCGTGATCTGCTAGAACAGATTGCTCCAGGGCAAATTCGTAAGGGAGTGGTCAAGAACATCACTGATTTCGGGGCCTTTATCGATCTTGATGGGATGGATGGACTTCTTCATATTACCGACATGAGTTGGGGTCGTATTTCACATCCTAGTGAGATGTTAAAGCAGGGTGAAGAGATCAATGTTATGATTATCGAAGTGAATCGTGAAAAAGAACGCGTTTCTCTGGGTCTTAAACAAACCGTCTCAAATCCATGGGAAGACATCGACAAGAAATTCCCGGTCAATTCGAAGGTCAACGGTCGTGTGGTCAATCTGGTTCCTTATGGTGCCTTTATTGAAATCGATCCTGGAGTCGAAGGATTGGTTCACGTTTCTGAAATGTCATGGACGAAGCGCATCAATAAACCAAGTGATGTGCTTAAGGTTGGTGATGAAGTCGAAGCGGTTGTCCTCAGTATTCAAAAGGATGAACAGAAAATTTCTCTAGGACTACGGCAACTTGAGCCGAATCCATGGGATATGGTGCGCCACAATTATCCTGTTGGAGCTCACGTTAGAGGTAGTGTCCGAAACATTACGACCTATGGAGCTTTCATCGAACTGGAAGAAGGTATCGATGGTATGGTTCATGTGTCCGATATGTCCTGGACCCGTAAAATCAATCATCCGAGTGAAATGTTGAAAAAGGGTGATATGATCGATGACACCGTTTTGGATGTTGATGTTAATCAACGGCGCATTTCTTTGGGGATGAAACAGCTAGCGACTGATCGTTGGTCGGATATCGGCAATTTCTTCAAAGTTGGAGATGTTGTTACAGGATCCGTTTCGAAGATTACGTCGTTCGGAGCTTTTGTTGAATTAAAGGACCAGATCGATGGATTGGTACATATTAGCCAAATCACAGAAGAACGTGTCGAAAAGATCAAAGATGTCTTGAAGGCAGGTGACGAAGTGACGGCTCGGGTTATCAAGATCGATCGCGATGAGCGCCGTATTGGACTTAGTATCAAGGCTGCAAATTACAGTGAGAATGAACTCGCTGCTGAAACAGCAACCTATGATTCTATGAAGGACGGTGGAGATCTCATGAATCTTGGAGATATCCTTGACGAAGCTACAAAATGATATCCTTAGCGAAACAGCGAATGATTATCGAAATGTAAAATAATCATTCGTTTATCGTTCCTTTTAAAAAGGGCTCCTCTTAAACAGAGGAGCCTTTTTATTTCGAAAATAGGAATGAAAAATCTTAGGCCTGGGCCTTTTCCAATTCTTTGTTCTGAAAGAACTCCTGGAAAACTTCCATACGGTTTTGTTGGCGGGTTTTCTCTTCGATTTCTTCGATGCTCAATTGTCGTTCGTAGTTATACATGACTTTGCGCATTTTTGATAAAGCGATGTTCTGCAGCTGCCGGACTCTTTCACGAGTGATGCCAAAGAGTTCTCCAACTTCTTCCAGAGTGAGTGGATTGTCTCCTTCAATACCATAGCGGAGTTTTATGATCTGAGCTTCTCGTCCATCGAGTCCCTCGATCATCTCACTGAGATCTTTCTGCAAAGCCTTATCTTCCAATCTTTCAAAGGGAGATAGGGCATTGTCATCTCCAACGATTTCTCCCAGCTCAGTTCCTTCACCATCATCGTTGATAGGTGAATTGAGGGATGTAGGGCGAACACTGACAGTCTTTAGATGTGATACCTTATTAACAGGCATCTGTAGTTCGATTGCTAGTTCCTCATCTGTTGGTTCTCTTCCCAGTTCTTCGGTAAGGGTAAGAGCCATCTTTCTCATTTTTGAAATTTTATCAACGAGGTGGACCGGTAAACGAATAGTTTTACTTTGATTGGCGAGAGCCCGTTTAATGGACTGTTTTATCCACCATGCGGCGTAGGTGCTAAGTTTACCTCCTTTTAGAGGGTCAAAACGTTCTACGGCCTTTATTAGGCCAATATTGCCTTCGCTGATAAGATCAAGAAGTGGAAGGCCAAAGTCTTTATAGTCATGAGCGATTTTCACCACTAATCGAAGATTTGAACGAATCATCAAGTCACGTGCTTCTTTATCTCCTTTTTGAATTTTTCCTGCGAGAACCACTTCTTCTTCTGGTTTGAGGAGCCGTGTTTTCCCAATTTCCTCAAGGTAAAGTTTCAAGCTGCTTTTCGGGGCTATTTCAGTCTCAGTTTCTGGAGAGGCGAGATGCTTGCCCCTGACCTCGATTGAAGGAGGAGAGTCATCGGAAGAATGCGAAATAACGGTGGTTCCCTTAGAAAAAATATTGCTGAAAAAGTTGTTCGATGTCCGCTTTTGGGGGGATGATATATTTTGTATCATTGTCTCCTGGGTCTGTGGTAACATTTATCGGAAAATTGTCCTAATGGTGTCTGAACAATCTGTGGTTGTTGATAAGAGCCATAAGCTGTGATAATATTCCCTATTTCTTATGACTATGACTGGCAGACGGAGGATTCGTTCCCTTATTTGGAGCGATTCTTCCTGAAAATTTTCCAGATAACCAATGCTGGCGACTAGATGGAATCTGCCAGATTTACCGCTTTAAAGAGGGCGGAGGCTTTTATGATCGTTTCATTGAACTCACTTGCGGGAACGGAATCAGCGACCAGTCCTGCTCCTGCCTGGATGTACACTTTTTCATCCTTAACCAAAGCTGTTCTGAGAGTAATGCAGGAATCGAGGTTACCGTCGTAACTAAAGATACAAAATACACCTGCATAAAAACCCCTTTGGATGGGCTCAAATTCAGAGATAATCTGCATGGCTCTTACCTTTTGAGCACCGCTTACTGTTCCTGCAGGAAAGGTTGCCCGAATGAGGTCGAATGCGT
>CAXMUM010000057.1:0-10455 GCA_964196585.1 uncultured Opitutaceae bacterium | reverse complement strand
GATGTGCATGGCATTGACGAGGCAGAGGCCTTCTTTTACTCCGCTCAGGGTCACTTCTCTGGCGACGTCTGGCGTGATGGTCATGAGGTAACGGCGTTGTGGAAGGTCGAACCAGAGTTCTTTGCGTTGAGTTTTCATTGGAGCGCTATGATAGAGGGATGATCCGAATGGAGTTCTGGATAGAGGTGATTTCTACAAATGAATTTAACAGATGATAAGGAATATTGTGCGCAAAAGCAGCTTCTGTTATCGACAGATCTGATTTGAAAGGCACGCTTATGCTAGATGCGGCAATATTGTGATTTACTGAGATTTGTTCTCGAAAACGGAAAATTTAAGGAAGACAGGACAGGGACAGGGACGTACGCGGTTTTTGGGGCGCAGGCCCGGTATGATTTGAGTGATGGTTTTCCTTTGTTAACGACGAAGAAGCTACATACCCGATCCATTATTCATGAGTTGCTCTGGTTTCTAAAGGGAGAGACGAACATCCAATATCTGAAGGATAATAAGGTTTCTATCTGGGATGAATGGGCGGATGAAGAGGGCAATCTCGGGCGAGTTTACGGAGCGCAGTGGAGAGATTGGAGGACGGTTGAAGGAGGATCCGTGGATCAGATTTCTCAGGTGATTGAGCAGATTAAGAAAAATCCGGATAGTCGGCGACATATCGTCAGTGCGTGGAATCCAGGTGAAGTCGATAAGATGGCGTTGCCTCCCTGTCATGCGTTGTTTCAGTTTTTTGTCTGCGATGGGGAGATCAGTTGTCAGCTGTATCAGCGAAGTGCCGATATCTTTTTAGGCGTCCCTTTCAACATCGCTTCCTATGCTCTACTTTTGATGATGGTGGCTCAGGCATGTGATCTGAAACCGGGTACATTTGTCCATACGTTTGGCGATTTGCATTTGTACTCGAATCACGTGGAGCAAGCGAAGTTACAACTGTCCCGAGAGTTCCGGCCGTTGCCTCAAATGAAATTAAGCCCGTTGGTTAAAGATGTCTTCGCTTTCAAATTTGAGGATATCGAATTAACGGACTACGATCCCCATCCCACGATTAAAGCACCGATTGCGGTTTGAGAAACTCCCTGAAACGATCCGGATACTTATGGCTTGATCAATGGGAGAGGTGAGGCCTCTTTAGACAGCCTCGAAAAGGAACAACTGAAATTTTTTATGGAAGATTGGAAAGAACTGGAAACGCCTTGTTTGGTTTTGGATGTCGAAAAGACGGCCTCAAATATTGAGAGGATGCAGGCTGTTTGTCGTGAGCATGGCGTTGAGCTTCGTCCGCATATCAAAACACATAAGATGGTGGAGATTGCCAAGATGCAACTGGCCGCGGGTGCTGCTGGATTGACCTGTGCGAAAATAAGTGAGGCGGAGGCTTTACTTCCTTCCGGAGTGAAATCGATTTTCGTGGCTCATTCGATTGTGGATCCTCTGAAAGGGCCTCGATTGAAAGCGCTTTCTGAGAAGTTGGATGAATTATATGTGGGTGTGACCAGTGCTGGACAGGCCCATGCTCTTGAAGCTGTGTTGGCCGGAGTTGATCTGACTCTTCCTGTGATCATGGCGATCAATACGGGATTGCTGCGAGAAGGAACCCGGACGCAGGGAGAAGGTGTAGAGTTAGCCAACCTTATCGGAGAGATGCCACATTTGAAACTGCATGGTATCTACACCCATGAAGGCCATGCCTATAAAAGGGCGGATGAAAATAGGGAGGCGGTTTGTCGGGAGGTTCTCGAACAGTTGCTCGAGATGCGGAAATTAATTGGGAATGAGTCTCTCAAAATTTGGCCGGGCTGTAGTGTGACTGGCGCTTGCATGGCGACTCTTCCCGGAGTGGATGCTGTCCGGCCGGGTTCCTATGTTTTTGGAGATCTTTCTCTGGCTGTTCGGGCGAAAACGATGGATTGGGACCAGGTTTCGCTAACTGTTTTGGCAACTGTGATTGATAAGCCAGAACCAGGATTGGCTCTGATTGACGCGGGTTCAAAAGTTTTTAGCAGCGATAAGACACCGGGTGGGGAGACTGCTATTGCTCAGGATGGGCGGGATATTATCATTTCTCATTTCAGTGAAGAACATGGATTCGCTACTGGTGCCGATGTCGATGGGTTGCAGATTGGTGATAAACTCACCTTTGTGACTGCGCATGTTTGCCCGGTGCTCAACTTGGCCAATGAAGTTGTTTTATTGAGAGATGGGCGAGTAGATGGCCGATGGGCAGTCGAAGCCCGCGGTTGTGTTCAATAAATAAGGAACTAGTTTGGCGGAATAGAGCCGATCTGAGAAATGGTTAAGCCACCATCAATAACGATTATTTCCCCTGTGATGTAGGAAGCTGCCTGGGAGAGAAGAAAAACGGCTGCTCCAGCACATTCATCGGTTTCTCCAATTCGGCCCAACAAAACTTTTCGCCCAAAGTGGGCTTCTTTCCCTGGATTATTTGTGAATCCTGGGCGAGTTTTTGCCGTATAGATAAGGCCTGGGGCGATTCCATTTACCCGGATACCGAGGTGACCCAGCTCCATAGCCAAACCACGGATCATCATAACAATTCCTCCTTTGGAAATATCATAAACAGATGAATCCATTTCTGCTTGGAATCCATTGACAGAACCGGTGATGACGACAGCGCCATTGCGGTTTTCGGAAACCAAACGCCTGGCAAAAGCCTGAATCAGAAAGTAATTTCCTTTGAGGTTCAGCTGCATGGTTCTATCCCATCTGTCCTTGGTCATTTCCAGAAAGGGAGCGTTGAGGCAATCGCCGGCATTGGCAACGAGGAGGTCGAGATCGGGTTGGCTGGAAAAGGCTTTGTCGATGAGTTCCTGTGGCCCATCCTCTGTCAATAGATCACAACAGATGTAATCTCTGTTGGGAATTGGGTCCTCACAATTTTCTTCGTAACCGTGAAGGAGAACTTTGGCTCCTGCATTGTGGATCCCTTGTGCAATCGCTCTACCGATTCCCATGCTGGATCCGGTGACGAGGGCGGTGTGATTACTAAGAGAGAATGGATTCGTCGCCATTGTTCAGGAAATTCAGGATATTGGCACCAGCTATTTTCTGGATCGCTTCTTCTGGTAGATCGTAGAGGCAGTCGACTTCTCTTTCGTAGCTGCTTTTCAGTGCGAAGGGGAGTGTTCCTTCAAGGGAAACCCAGCTGTAGAAAGGAGAATCACTGCCCCACATGAGCCTGTCTGGATAGGCTTGATACAGATCGTGGAGAACTTGGGATGGATTGGTGTAATCACTTTTGAACTGTCGATCACCGGAAGCGACGTTTGGCAGTCCTCTGGTTGCTGATTCACAGTGGATGATATGTGCGGAGCAGTCGAACCAGGTGTTTGGGAGGGAGGCCATTCTGTCGAGGCCGGGTTTGTCGAAACGACAATTATGGGCCAAGCAGAAACGGACGTCTGAGTTCGCTTCGGCGATGTCGAGGATATCTTCCACTTGTGACCAGGGGTCGGCACCTATGCTGGAGTGAATAAGAAAGGGCAAATCCCATTCCCGAGCCAGATCGACGAAGGCTTTTCCTACGTCGTTTAATGCAGTGATGGGGGATTTGATGATGGTTGCCTGGATTTTCAGTCCGTAAATACGATAGCGTTCTTTTAGTTTTCTCAGTTCGGTGACTTGTTCTTGTACGGAACGAGAAGGATCTACAATGGCGAAGGGGAGAATCAGTTTTGAATGCTCGGGAAAGTAATCATACACTTCTGTCATCAGCCGGCGATTTTCGTAAGCATAGGGAAAGTGTTCCAGAGTTTCAGGAAATTCTACCTTTCCATCCATCAGCGACTGAATCTTACAGGAAAGATTCGTGACAAAGGGGAAGACGATCCAATGAGTGATCCTGGAAGAGGCCCGGCGCTCAATCATTGCAGGGATATCCTGACCATAGGGATAGTCTCCGTTGAGGTAAAAGAGGAGTTCGGTTCCGATGTGATTATGGCAATCGATGATCATGTCTTGGCTGCATTCTTGACAGGGGTAAGTGGTTACCTACTCTCCGTTCGCAGCAAGGGAAGTCAAGTTCTCCCATCTGTGACATCGCCTATCAAAAGTTACCTAACTGTACATTTATGAAAGTAGAATACCCTCGAAAAGAAGGCACTCCAGTGTCTCATCTCCCATTTAGTCCAGCTGTAAAAGTTGGTGATATGCTCTTTGTCTCTGGGCAGGCATCCGTTGATGCAACGGGAAAGATCGTTAGTGACACTTTTGGGGGAGAGGTTCGCCGTTCCTTTGAAAACCTCAAGAAAATCCTGGAGGATGTGGGTAGTAGCCTGGATGATGTGGTGCAAACGCGCAACTACGTGAAGAGTGATGAGCATGTGAAGGAGTTTAACGAGATTTATAAGGAATTTTTCACGGCTCCTTATCCCTCACGGACAACTTTAACGCGATGCTTAGGGGTTGTTCAATTTGAGGTCGATTGCATAGCTGTCATGAATCAGGAGTGACTAATTTTGTAATTATAATACAAATACAGTGGCATCTAAAGCAGATACGTAAATTTCATCTTTAGGCCACCGATTATTCTTTTTTATTATGTCAAAAAAAATTGTTCTCGCTGGTATATTTCATGAAACGAATACGTTTCTAAAAAACGAGACGTCCTTGGCGGAATTCGCGAAATTTACAGGAGAGCAATTGTTGGCTTTTAAGGGAGATCGTGCGTCGATGTCGGGCTTTTTGGAAGTTGCTCAGCATCAGGATTGGGAGATCATTCCAACTGTTCTTCTAAGATCACGTCCTTCAGGAATGGCAGCGGATGATGTCGTGGAAGATTTCTGGAAGGAATTTTCCGAAAGAGTAGGCGATAGGCTGTCGGATGAGGTAGATGCAGTTTTTCTTGTCCTGCATGGAGCGATGGTTTCGCAATCTTATGATGATGTGGAGGGTGAGATCCTCGGACGTATAAGAACCTTGGCGAAAAGGGAGATCCCCGTTTTTGGTGTGCTGGATCTTCATGTAAATTATACGCCTGCGATGGCGGAGTATTCTAATTGTTTGTACGCTTATCACGAAAACCCGCATACCGATGCGTTTGAGGCAGCGGCGGCATCCACCGAGCTTCTTGTGTCTTCTTTTGAGACCGGGATTTGGCCAGTAACTTACCAGAAGCATTCGCGGCATCTTTTTGCGGCAACTTTGACTGGGACAGCGGATGAACCGATGAAATCCCTCGAAGCCTGCGCACGGCGTATTGAAGAAGCAGAAGAGAGTATTTGGGTGGTCAATGTGATGGCTGGATTTCCCAATGCAGATATGCCGGAAACGGGCCTGACCTTTTCGATTGTGGCCAAAAAAGGTTCGGATGAGGTCGTCGAAAGAACGTTTGACGCATTACTACAAACATTGGGTCAGGTAAGAAAGAGACCAAATGAAGCCTATCCAGTTGATGTTGCGATCGATGAGATCCTTAAGAAGGGTCGTTTCCCTGCTATTCTGGTGGAGCCGGCTGATAATATTGGAGGAGGAACACCTGGAGATAATACCGAGATTTTGAAGGCATTGGTAGCTTCAGCGATTGAGTCAGCAGGTGTTATTCTAGCTGATGCGGAGGCGGTTGAGATCCTAAAAGAAAAGGAGATCGGTTCTGTAACGAATTTATCCATTGGAGGTAAGAGCGGGGAATTGGGGGCTGAACCCCTGACGCTGGATTTGGAGTTGGTCAGCATCTCAGATGGCGAATTTACTCTGGAGGATCCACATAGTCATCTAGCTTCTATGGCGGGCTTACAGATTGAGATGGGGCCTACGGTTGTGGTTCGGCACGACGGGATTCTGATAATGCTCACAACAGTGGCAACTCCTCCCTTTGATCTGGGGCAGTGGAGAAGCCAGGGGATCGATCCTGCTACCTTCCAGGCGATTAATGTGAAATCAGCGGTGGCCTATCGGCAGGCTTATCAAAAGATCAGCGAGGATCATTATTATATTAAGACGGTAGGGCCTTGTTCTGATGATTTGGATACATTGCCTTATGTAAAACTGATTCGTCCCATCTGGCCTTTGGATTCCTGAGAAGAATGGAATCCATCACTTCTTTTCTTACGGTTGATTTTTTTCTCATCCTGGGTCTTCTTATTGTTAGTGGATTAGTGCAGGGTTTTTTGGGATTCGCATTTAGCCTGGTAGCCATGACTGTGATGCCATCACTCCTCGGGTTTAAGGATGCGATTACCTTTATGGTTATAATGAATCTAACGGTGATGACTCTGGCGTTTTACTGGACGAAGGGAGGGTTTTCCTGGAAAGAGGCAAAAACGATGCTTCTTGGAGGTGCGCTAGGTGTGCCCATTGGTGTTTCTATTGTAGTGGTCTTTGATGAGAGAATTCTCATCTTTCTCTTGGGAGTGCTCTTCTTTTTGATCCCGATAAATCACTTTCTTCTTAATCGAAATCAGAAGAAAGAAGCGTCTCGATATTGGGAATTTCCAGTTGGCGTAATGAGTGGGACCTTGGCTGGTGGCTTCAATATGGGTGGCCCGCCGGTGGTTGCGTATGTGTACTCAAAGAACTGGGAATTGAATAAGACCAAAGCAGTGATGGCGTCTGTCTATTTGACGACTGCGGTGATACGCTTATGCTTTGTGGGGGTTACCGGGCAGTCTATCGATGCTATTTTTATCTTATATTTAGCAGTGATTTTGCCAGTAGCCATTGCGCTGAAGGTTGGTATTTATTTGGGGACAAAAGTATCACTACAATATATGAAGACTGTGGTTTTTATTTATCTCGGCATTATGGGGTTGAAATATATCGTTTGGGGATAATAGAAGCCGTCTGATATGAGATACATAGCTGTGGCCGCGATGTCGGAGAACCGAGTGATTGGAAATGGGAATGAAATCCCGTGGCATATTTCGGATGAGTTTAAATGGTTCAAAAAGATAACGATGGGGAAAACACTTTTGATGGGACGGAAGACGTTTCAATCTATTGGAAAGCCGTTACCGGGACGTCGGACAGTTGTCATAAGTCGTGGGGACTTTTCGTATGGAGGGGTAACCGTTATCAGTGACCTGTCGGAGTTGTCTAAGCTTGCAGGTGTGGAGGAGATCATTGTCGCAGGGGGTGGAGAGATTTATCGCCAGACAATGGATCTATGGTCCGAGGTTTATCTATCCGTGGTGAAACGAGTGGTTGAAGGAGATGCGTTTTTTCCAGAGTTTGAGGATCAAATGGTTTTTTTTGAAACAGTGATGGAGAACGAAGACTTCAAGGTCCTGCACTACAGGCGTTGAAGATCGATTAGGAAAGGACAGCCAATTTTCCGTTTGTAATGACCTCTCATTCAGATTATGAAAAACAGCGATGGATAAGCTGGGGGCTCGTTGCGGTTGCCTGCATCACTTATATTTATCTCCGCTTTGACGCGGGGTTGGATTATGGACATCCAGATGAGATGATTCCTGTGAAGATCATTGAAAATATCTTCCAATCAGGTGTTTGGGATACAAATTTTATATCAGCAGATCTACCTGAATATTTTAAATATAATCAGTACAGTTTTTCGTCCTACATCATTGTGTCTGCCATCATCGCAAAGGTGGTGACCCCTGTGCTCGAACTATTGGGAATCGATGCAGAGCTTTTGTCAGTTTTACGTTATATCAGTGCGTTCTTTCAGGTTGGCGTTATTTGGATGACCTTTGTTCTCGGGCGCGCTTTATTTGGTTCGAGCAGAGTCGGTATCGTGGCTTCATGGGTTGTGGTCGTCTTTCCGCTTCTTTTTCAAGACAGTCTTTATGCACGGCCGGAAAGCTTTGTTGCGCTGCTGTCTTTGGTGGTGGTTTTTATAACAGCGAAGCTATATGAGTCTCCTAAGAGTGTAGGGTTTTTTGTTCTGGGGGGATTAATCGGGATTTTGATAGCCTGCAAGATCACCTTTCTGGTATTATTGGTCCTTCCGGGAATTGTTATCTGCAGGCAGTGGAGGGAGAAGTTTGGAGTTAGGATAAAATGGGGAGGGTTGGGTGTCGGTGGGCTGATTGTTGGATTTATCGGAGGGGCACCTCATGTTTTAATGAATGGGCCGGAATATGTGAGTGGAGTAATGAGCGCTGTTTCTCATTACGGTAGCACGCATAGACCTCATGGTCTTGCTGATGGAAACTTTTGGGAAAGAGCTCTATATGGTTGGCAATATTTTGAAGCGATTGGGGCCGGGTTGTTCCTCCTGATGGCCGTTGTCGGTTGGGGGTTTTGTTTTAAGAAAAATCAGTATTTCCATTTCTTTGTTATGGGACTTTGCTTTTTACTGATCGTTTATTTTTCGACAAAACCTGTGTTTTTTGAGCGAAATTATTCTTTCACTATTCCGATTCTTGCGTCCTGTGTGAGTTTTGGGATCTTTGAGGTTGTTGCTCTCTTTGGTAAGTATCGAAAGATGAAGGCGATTGCCTCATGCGCCCTTATCGTGGCGACATTGTTTCCGTTAGGCTCTTTCATTTGGAAGTTTGAAGCGCAGGTTTTATCTGGAGAGCATCGTAAGGCTCGTAAGGAGCTAAGGGCTGAGCTGGAGAGTCACTATGAAACAAAAATTAAGAATTTTGTCTGGTTGATGACGGGTTCTCATTACGAACAGTTTCGAGAGGAAATTTCCAGGAATGATAAGGGGAGTATTTACGAGATTTTTGGCGCGAACGACACCTATACAGATCATTATTTAGCACAAACCATCGAAGACCTTGGAATGACACTTATTACTGAACTGCCATCTCCTTTTGAGAAAAATGAATTACCGGCTTCAACACTGTATACCTATCACGCTGGCCATTATTTTTATCTTAAAGATAAGAGCTCTGTTATCACGGAATGATCCTGCCATGGGAAGGAGGCAGGAGGTTGATCTCTATTTCGCTTTCCCTCTTGCGATGTGCAATGAGAGAGCTACTGTTTGCAGAATGAGTCGGTTCTTGGCCAGTTTGATCTTATGCCAGTGTTTGCTGGGGGTTGCCGATGTGTTTGGAAAAGACCCAACAGAGACGGATCTGGGTCAGCGTGTATTGACGCCGGGGATTGAAAAGAATCTCTCTTCCAAAAACCTTAAAAAGATTTCGGGTATTTCAGATAAGCGCACCAAAGTTTACAATGTGGATAAAAAGGTAGCGTCGATGGATGGTAAGCGCTCGATGATTCGAGTGACGGAGACGAAGAATAAAGACTTTGTCCAGTTCAGGAACAAGAAATACCGGGTCATCCCCAAAAACCTGGTATCCCTTTCGGGCAAGGAAGCGAAAATTCCGAAATTGGAAAAGGATGAATTTAAGAACCTCTTACAAAGATACCAAAAAGGAATGACTCGGCCGGTTGTCAGAACCAAGGCAGAGGGTTACACAGGAGAAGCCTCGGAATCGGAGATTAATAAGATCTCGAATCCTTCAGAAAAACTGGAAGAACAGGGGATTTCCGTCAAAAAAGCGGGAGAAGCAGCCGAGGGAGAAGAATAGTCTGATCTAGACAGCCTCTTATTCGCTCTGAGTTTCTTGGCGAATTTTTTCCTTTTTCTCGTCTCTTTCTTCTTCGAGTCGAATATGTTCGTTGGCGATCTGAGTTCTGATCAAGTCAGCTTCGGTGTGATCCTGATTAACCAGGGCGGCATCGAGCTTTTGTTTGAGGAAGATGTCTCGTTCGGCGATCTTGCCTTTGTAGATAGTCTCAATTTCTTCGAGACGCTGTTTTTGCTCGCTGGTTAAAGCAATGCCATCATTTGGGTCGGATTCATTCAGTCGCTCCATCGCGAGCTCATAAGCACTTTTCATAGCAGTTGTTCTTGTCGGTTTATGAATGAAAGGTCACCCCAAAAATGAGTGTGAGGGCAAGAATGACCGGTAGAAGGAGCCAAAGAAGTGGTGCCCTGTAATGTGATAAAATTTCCCTCATCCTATTATTTGGAGATTTATACCATAGATAGGAATCGAATGCTTTAAAAAAACGGTATCCTTGTTTACCTGAGAATGAGCTGGTTGTTCCGGGGTTTTGTGTTTTGCTGAAATAGGATGGATCAAAGTGAGTTTTTCATAGATGCGGATAAAAAGGCTGGTGGGGCATCTCCGGTAAAGGGCGGACAAGAGATGCACAAACCATTGGCAGCGAGGATGCGGCCGCGACGTATCTCCGAAGTGGTTGGGCAAGATCACATCCTGAAGGCAGAGGGTTTGCTGTCACGGCTGATCAAGAGTAATCGCTTTGGCAGTTTGTTGTTTTATGGTCCTCCAGGTTGTGGGAAAACAAGCATTGCGGAGGCGATAGCAGCTGAGACCGGGAGTCGATTTGTTCGAGTCAATGCAGTGATGTCGAATGTCGGCGAATTGCGCGAGATTCTGGGTCTGGCTCGAAAAATGCCAGAGGCGCAGACGGTTTTGTTTATCGATGAGATTCATCGGTTCAACAAATCTCAGCAGGACCTGCTCTTACCGGATGTGG
>CAXMUM010000056.1:0-10548 GCA_964196585.1 uncultured Opitutaceae bacterium | reverse complement strand
GATGAGGGTCCGCTGCAGGACTCACTGCTTTGATTTCGGCCATAGCCATTAAAGGAAGGAAGCGAATGAACAATAAGAAGAGGACTGAAAAGACTCCGAACGTTCCTGCGTAGGTAAAAATGTCGACAACTGTTGGGGAGAAATAACCCCAACTGGATGGTAAGAAATCTCGGGCAAGCGTAGTAACAATAATAACAAAACGCTCAAACCACATCCCGATGTTCACAAAAATCGATATGATCCATACAAGAGTAATGTTGTGACGGATTTTCTTAAACCAGAACAATTGAGGTGTTACCACATTGCAGAAAAGCATGATCCAATAAGCCCAGGCATAGGGTCCAAAGGCACGATTCACGAAGGCAAAAAGCTCAAATGAATTGGCCCCATACCACGCGATGAAAAATTCCATCCCATACGCATAACCAACAATACTTCCCGTCGCCAAAATGATCTTCCCCATGCAATCAATATGATACTGGGTAATCAAGTCATCCAATTTGTAGATGGCACGAAGCGGAAGCATCAAAGTAAGCACCATTCCAAAACCAGAGAAAACGGCACCCGCCACAAAGTAAGGAGGGAAAATCGTCGTATGCCACCCAGGAATCAGAGCCACCGCGAAATCGAAAGACACGATGGTGTGAACAGAAAGAACCAGAGGCGTGGATAAACCTGCCAAAATCAGGTAAGCCATTTCGTAGTTACTCCAATGACGATTGGAACCCCGCCATCCCATGGCAAAAATACCATAAAGAACCTTACGAATTTTTGTTTTGGCCCGGTCACGAACGGTAGCTAAATCAGGGATCATGCCGACATACCAAAACAGGACAGAAACGGTTGCGTAAGTGGATACCGCAAATACGTCCCAAAGAAGCGGACTTCTAAAGTTCGGCCAAATCGCATTGGCATTGGGCAAAGGAAATAGCCACCAAGCCAACCACACGCGGCCAACGTGAAAGACTGGGAAAATACCCGCACAAACCACCGCAAAAATCGTCATCGCTTCAGCAGCCCGATTAATCGATGTTCTCCATTTCTGCTTCAAAAGACACAAAATAGCTGAAATCAGCGTGCCAGCATGGCCAATACCAATCCAAAAAACGAAATTAACAATAGCCCATCCCCAGTTAAGTGGATTTGCCAATCCCCATACACCCACCCCTGTTGAGACAAGGTAAGCAATACCCATCACAGTGAACGAAGCTAGGAAGCCAGCTACACAAAAGCACACCCACCACCAAGTCGGTGTCTTTTCTTCAATAATGCCGCAAATCTTGTTGGTTATCCACGCAAAACTCCGGTTGTTATCTACCAAGTCAGGACGTGGTAGGATAACTGGATCAACCTCTTTGAGGATAGCATGGGATTCTGTTGTCTCAGCCATTAGTGGTGCCCTCCTTCGCTTGTAGAACCGGGTTCAACTGCATGCGCAGCCGGTTCAACATGTTCGGCCTCATCGGAGGCATCGCCGTGATCACCTCCATGGTGATTCTTTGCATCATATTCAACGCGACTTAATGGATTGGCGTGGTAGTCCGGCATTGCTGGGTTCGGATTGCGTATCTTTGCTAAATAAGTCGTACGAGGCCGTGTATTCAAATAACCGAGCAGTCCATAATCACGGTCTTGGTCCTTCGTCTTGGAAACTTCACTTTCGGTATCGAGAAGATTACCAAAAACAATAGAATCTGAAGCACATACCTGCTGGCAGGCCGTTTTGATCGTTCCATCTGGAACTACGATATCGTCTGAATCACCTGCCTTTACCTTTTGAGTGATCTTCGCGCTCTGAATTCTTTGGGTGCAGTAATTACACTTCTCCATCACACCACGCATTCTGATAGAAACATCAGGATTCTGTGCCATCTGAAGTATTTCAGGCATTCCCTTAGGCGCTAAGGGGCCCATGTAATACTGATCCCGTTGACGTTGTTGGAAATCGAAGAAATTAAACCGACGAACCTTATAAGGACAATTGTCAGCGCAATAACGTGTCCCAATACAGCGGTTATAAGCCATCACATTCAAACCTTCGTCATTGTGGACTGTGGCATTTACAGGGCAGACCGTTTCACAAGGAGCTGTTTCGCATTGAGAACAGGCAACTGGCTGAATAGATACCTGAGGATCTTCCGGAATTTCTGAGTTATCCTCGGATCCACTTGAATAATAACGGTCCAATCGAATCCAGTGCATTTCACGTCCGCGACGAACCTGGTCTCGTCCTACAATTGGGATATTATTCTCACTCTGACAGGCAATCACACAAGCGTTACAGCCTGAGCAGGTATTCAAATCAATTGCCATCCCCCACTGGTGCGTACCATCAAACTCTGGATGATTATAGAGAGAATTTCCCTGAGGGGTCTCAACAATTTTCTGAACCCTGGACATACCAGCATCCTTACCGTAAATAGCCGGCGAATGAGATTCCATCCCAAGCTCTTTAACAAAATCAGGATGCTTCTGATAATCTTCTAGATTAGCCTCACGCACAATAGCTCGGCCTTCCATCGACCAATGAGCTTGTGTATTGGCTAATTGATACACCTCTTCAGTGACTGCAATGGTAGCTCCATTCACCACATGCATCTGACCGCTTTCACGAAGTGCATAGGCGCTGAACCCAGCTTTTTCCCCAACTCGCCCTACAACAGTCCTGCCATAACCAAGAGGCAGCAGCATCGTATAATTGGCTAAACCTGGCTGAATATGTAAAGGGCCCCTAATGGTTCGTCCATTAACTGTGACCTCAGCCACTCTGGAATACTCACGGCCATCGACAATCTTGTTAGGATTTTTCCGGGCTACGAGAATAAGAGGATCTTTTGCAACGACATCCAGTTCCTTAGCCAAGCGAGGGCTAATCATGATCGCATTATCCCAGGTAATCTTGGTCACCGGATCAGGAGCCTCTTGAAGCCACCCATTGTTGGCAAAGCGTCCATCATCTACAGAATTGTCCGTCATAAAACGAACTTCCAAACTATCCCTCGAAGGTTCTGAAATATGAGAAGCCAAAGTCGATGATAATACCTCTTCCAAAACTGAACCATCAAGAGATCCCTTTATTGACTTATAGGCAGTCCCTTCCAAAAGACCATCATGGAGGAACTTCTGAAATGTTTTTTCAGCATTCTTACCTTTAGACAGGGAAGAAATCGTCTCAAGGACCAGGCTGTAAGGATCAGTGTTTGCCAATCCAATCAAACGCGCAAGAACCTCGATCTCTGTCAGTCCATCAAAAAGCGGAAGAATCATCGGCTGAACCGGCACGATCGTTCCATCGTCTGTCCGGGCATCTCCCCATGACTCCAGATAATGAGCGCTGCTGATGTGGTAATTGGATGCCTTCGAAGTCTCGTCGACATGATAACCCACTCTCACACTCTCTTCGACTGAAGCTTGAAGAGCCGTCCAGTCTAAATCAACTGGAGCATTGTAAATAGGATTACCCCCGAGAACGAATAAAGTCTTAACCTCAGATGCCTTTATCTTGTTTGCCAGTTCAGACAAATCAGACACCTGATTCTCTGGAAACTCCACAAAGGTAACCGTTTCCCCAATGTTGCCCAGATGCTCGTTGATCAGGAAAATAATACCTTGAGCTGCGTCTGGTAAATGGCTGCCACCTACTACAATTGAAGCACCTTTATGCCCCCTTAAATCCTCAGCACAGGCAGCAATCCAATCGGCATGGGCGGACACAGGGGCAGCCAATTCAGATAACTCTGCTATATCAATGCCTAAGGCCTTAGCTAAGGCAGCCGCAAAAGAAGTCATCTGCGAAGAAGCCAAACGAAGACGATGATCAGCCATCCCACCCGTTAAGGAAAATCCACTCTCTACAATGTAGAGGCGATTCATTGAATCCGTATGCTTCTTTACTCTTCTTCCATTCGCGAAATCGCGAGTATGCTTAAGATGACCCTCTTCACTCTCAATGAAATCAGATTCCAAGCTCAGCACACGCTTTGCCTTCTCGAAAGAATAGGAAGGTTTGACTGAACGACCTAATAAACGACTCGCCGTTTTTTGCCCTTCATCACTTCCTACCGCATCATATTCCGACCAGATGGCTTTGGGAAATTTCTCACGAAGAGCCTTCAGCAGCCTACGTCTGGTAGATGAGCTCGAACTCTCCGCTAAAAACGCTAGTCCTTCACCCTTCTCCTCCGCGTAACGATTACCAATCTTGGTCAATAACGCACCAACCTCTTCAACTGAAATCGGGGCTTCCCCTTTCAAACTCGAAGTCGAACGATCTGGATCATAGAGATCCAAAACAGATGCCTGTGCGATACCAGTCGTACCTCCTCCATAAGGAAAGTAGGAAGGGTTTCCTTCTATTTTGGTTGGTCTTCCTTGGTGTGTCTCAACCAGTAGAGGAACGGCTCCTTCACGCAAAGGCATCGAAGTCGCATAATATACAGGAACTCCCGGAATGATGTTCTCTGGGGACTCTGCATATGGAAGAATATGGGATTCTGGACGCCTACATCCCGAGAAACCAAGCCCCCCAACGGCAAAAGAGGCCGCCATGATCTTGAGAAAATGACGCCGATCGACTTCATTTAAGTCTGAAGCACCTTCGGGAAATTCCCGGTCAACCTGCGCCTGGAAATCAGGAGTCTGAGCCAATTCATCAAGACTGCGCCAATATTTGGGGCCTGTCTCTTCAGCCTTTGATGGTTTGGGATGTTGATAAATTCTTTTCATCGATGGCATCCTGAGCAGCTAAGAGGTGGTTTCACCTTCCATTCTTCAATTAATTTCAAACCATTTTCCCGTTGTGCCTCAACACTCTCTGCCTGCCAGTCGAGATTGTAGACTTCCTCTAACGGGCGGATATGATTTTCCGGTGCACGGTGACAATCTAGACACCAGGACATACTTTGAGGCTCAACGTGGCGAACTACCTCCATCTCATTAACTTTCCCATGGCAGGAATAGCAACTAACGCCTCTGTTAACATGAACTGAGTGATCGAAGTAAACGTAATCGGGGACTTCGTGCACCCTCACCCACGGAACAGGTTCACCAGTCTCCACACTCTTCCGAATTGGCTCTAATAATGGGCTATCCGACTGAATCTGGCTATGGCAGTTCATACAGGTCTGAGAAGTCGGAATGTTGGAATGCCCCGATTTTTCCACATATGTATGGCAGTAGCGGCAATCCAATCCGAGCTCTCCGACGTGTAAACTGTGATCATAAGGTACTGGTTGTGTCGGCTCATACCCCACTCGGGTATACTTCGGTGTAAAATAATAATTCATCCCACCAACAACCACGCCGACCACCAAAACAAGGGAGACGACGATCATCAGAGGGAGTTTATTCGACCACTTTGGGAAAGTTTTCGACATATGAAGAACCAGTGATTATTATCCTAGGGCAGCGACCAATTACTGGGCCTCTGTCTTTCTAGAAACTGATCGACCTGAGGGTCGAATTTTGATCGGAGATCCAGACTGAGCCATCTGGGTTCGATCAGAGCTTTTCGATCTCGAAAAGACTCGAGGGACAACTACCAACCCGGCCAAGAAGCCGAGAAACGAGGATATAAAGGATTTTCGAGAACAAATTGAGCGCACGGGTATTCGGTTGTTTCTGACAAAAAGAAGCAAGAAAGATAGGTTGAAATCGGAATGCAAACCAAAAACCAAGGCTTCTCAATGAATTGTTCTTCTATTAGAAAAAGCTAATCTACTAAAAGCTCTCCTAATTATCTCATTTCAACAGTGCTAAGCCACATCAAAAGCATTTTTAGTCATGGTTACTTTCTAAACAAAAATCCTGCAGATCTCGTTTATCCTAGTTAAAACCACCCAATTAATTAAAGGAACGAACCATCCCGCATCTGGAGGATACGATCACAACGGTCCGCAATATCGGGATTATGCGTAACCAAGATGACAGCCTGTCCTTTTTCCTTAGCCAAACGCACTAAGAAATCAAAAACCAGATTGGAGTTGGTTACGTCCAGATTACCCGTTGGTTCATCCGCCAAGATAATCGAAGGTGAATTCATCAAAGACCGTGCAATGGCAACTCTTTGCTGTTCACCACCAGATAGCTGAGAGGGCAATCGATGAGTTTTCTCACCCAACCCAACCGCCTTGAGTAATTCATGAGCAGTTTCTCGCATCTCGTCCGGGACAAGTCTGCCCAGCTTCCGAGCCGGAAGCATCACGTTCTCAATCGCTGAGAATTCTGGCAGCAAAAAGTGAAACTGAAAAACAAAACCAATTTCGGTGCATCTCACAGTCGTACGTTCTTCATCACTCGCGGTAGCAATCTCTTTTCCATTGATCCAAATCTCACCTCCGTCAGGCCGATCTAACAACCCTAGCAGATACAAAAGCGTGCTCTTGCCACAGCCTGAAGGCCCCACAATCGCGCTCACTTGACCACACTCGGCCTCTACCCCGACACCATGCAACACATGGACACGTCCATCTCCACTACCCAGGTAGCGATGAAGACCAGTACACGAAAGCATTATCTCTCGTTCATTACTTAAGGAGAGAGATTTTGATTCAACCGCTTGAGACATGATTTCGTTTTAACTCAATTACCTTTTCCATTTAGGCTCTATTACGAAGTTCCTCGGATAACATCTCCCGGCTCTAGTCGAGCTGCACGGCGAGCTGGGATGACACTCGCACACATGACAATCACGGTAGCTGTCGAAACAGCTGCCACATAATGCCAGATTGACCAACTCACCACAAAACTATCAGTTGCAAAAATTCCCGTTAACCGGATTGGGAAATGAGATACTGCAAATGTCAGCCCGGCGCCAACTAACACGCCAAAAAACGTTCCGATCATCAGGACAATTCCACCCTCCCAGAGAAAAATCGATGAGATATCTTCACGAGTGTAGCCCATCGATCTCAAAATGGATATCTCCTTTGTCTTTTCCATTACAATCATCACCAAAATATTAAACATACCCAATCCGGATATAAGAATGATCGATGTCACTGTTAACGCTGTTGAAATGCGTATAGCGCTAAATACCGTCAACCAAGTCTTTTCCCTCTCCTGCCAACTCACTGCTGAGTGATTCGTTATCATCTGTATTCTAGATGCAACCTCAGGAGCTTTGTCCCTGTTCCTATCGGTTAAATTGAGCTGCATAAACGACACGCCATGAGGTTTCTGTAACAACGAACGAGCCTCAGAAATCTGCATAAAAACCCTGCTCTTATCAATATCTGTGACACCTGTTTCATAGATAGCCGCAATCCGATAACGACGTCTGTCACGATGGGCTTCCAGAACGACTGAACCACCAATAGAAACCTGCATGATATCAGCCATCTTTTTTCCTATCAAAATACCCATTGGGTTATTCCGGAATTCTTCAAACCCACCCTGGATGATCTGCGACTCCAGATCAGACACAGCCAGATGATCATCGAGATCAATTCCATAAACTTGGGCAGATCCTTTCTTTTTTCCAATTCCCTCCAAAACAACATTGCCACGCAACACCCCTGAAATCGCCGTCACGGTCGGGAATTCATTTAGAGCTTCTCGCATCAAACGAGGTTCTGCCACCCCAGAAATATAGCTTAGCCCTTCGCGATCCCCAGCTATACTAAAACGAGAATTGCCTTCCCCACCCGCTTTCAGGCTCCGTATAGTATCTTGAAGACGATCTTCAATTCTAATAGCCCCATCTGTTCCCAAAATAGTCCGAATAAAAAATAATTCGAATCCACTTGTCTGAGCTTGAGTTAGAATAAAAAAACCGACGCCGAAAACAATACCGGCTAAGCTCATAACCATTGAACGCTTCTTCGAGATCAGGAAACGAACTGCAATTCTTAGAGATGGAGACATTCTTTATTAAGCTTGTTAGGAACTAAACCGGGATCGAGGCAAAAGATCAAAAACTCCACTTTTCTTCCCTCACAAGGGATGGGTTGTCTAAAACTTCCACTTGATACTCTCAATATGACCATCTCAACAAGGTCAATCTGTCTCCAAACTATTGATTTCCCTCTTCTTCTTTGAGGCGCACCCTGTCTCCATTACGTAACGAACTCAACCCGTCCGTCACAACCAATTCTCCTTCAGTCACCCCTGACAAAATCTCAACAAAGGTCAAACCGACAAACCCCACCTCTACCTCTCGTTTGCTTATTCGATTTCCCTCTACAACAAAGACTTCTTCTCCATATAACGCCCTACGAGGAATAATGATAGCATTGTCTCTCTGTTGAGTGACAATACTCACTTCACCCGTGATACCCGCAACCAAAAGTTCTTCATCGATATCGACCTCCAAATGAGCAATATAGCGTTGTGTTTCGGAGTCAGCCACTGGCAAAATCTTTTGAATCGTCGCATTAAACAAACTGCCTCCATACCCTAGGAAATGGACACCGGCATTCTGCCCCAGCTTAAGCTCTGCGAAATCCTCTTCACTTATCTTTGCTTCAACAATTCTTTCTTCCGAAATGATCGTCGCAAGAGCCCCTCCTTTTCGAATCAAATCGCCAGAGTAAGCATGAATCTCTGCGACAATCCCATCAACCGGAGAACGAATGCTCATTTGACTCAGTTCCCGACGTTTTAATTTCAGTTTATTTTCGATTCTTTCCAGTTTCAGCTGGCTGTCTACTTTTTCCAAAGCCAACTGATCTTTAGTCTGCTGAACAACACGTTGCTGCCTCTCCAGATCAGCAACTGAAACTGATCCTCTTTTGTTCAGACGCATCGCATTTTCGAGTTTCCCCTGCTCATCAATCAAAAGAAACCTCGTTGAAGAACCAATCGCAATTTTCTCTTTCGCAGCGTTGTATTCACTTTCCTGGCCGTCAATCTCCAACTCCACCCCCGTCCGATCAAGTTGCACCAAAATGGCATCTGCCTTCACGTGCTGCCCCAAAACTAGATTACTCTCCTGAACTCGCCCGGGCACATCACTTTCCAAGCTCATCACCTGCCCCGCCAATACCTCCACAGTTCCAGGAATCATCTGCTTCGCTAATCCCTTCTCAGCCGGAACGGCTGAAACAACCGGTCGAATCCACCATAAAAGAACGAGAAGGCCTATAACACACAGGACTAGAAAAATTAAACCCTTTGTAAGTAGTCGACCACTCATTCTTTTATGTATCTAAAATTATCCATGGCGGGATCTTCTCCTATCCATGACACAAAATCCGCCAAAGTGTTCAAGTAATCTCTCTGCATTTTAGCTAACGCTAGTTCGTATTCATTCAGCTTACCTTTAATATCATTTACTTGGCCCGCTGAAGCCCTTCCCTCTTTATGCTCTGATTCTATATATTTCACACTAGCTTTTGCTCTCCGTAACCAATCAGATGCAAACCGCACAGCTTGAGCAGCAAAATCAACCCTATCTGCTCGGTGTTCCGTACCTGCAAGAAGATCCTCCTTCAAGCGCTTTTTCGATTCTTTTAATTGCCGTAAACGTTTCATCGATGCCAACTTCCGCCCTTTCGTTTCAAACCCGTCAAAGATATTCCAGGAAATTTGCACCCCAACATAATTCCTCTGCGTTGCGGCTCTACCATTGGTACTAGTTGCAGAACTTAATTCATCCTGATTAATCCCTGCTATTAATGATAGATTCGGCCGCATGCGAACTTTTAGAATTCGAAAATTCAACTCCTCCTTTTCTATCTCCATAGTAGCCGCTTCCATTTTGGAATGATTCTCTCTACCGTTTGTTTCAAACTCTTCTACCTCATTTCTGATGACTGAGTTATTATGGGTCACATCTGGAAATCCGTCAGCAACCCGGTCAATGGTAAATTCGTTCATACCGGAAAGACGCCGAAAGCTTCTTAGAGAATATCCAAACTCCGATTCACTGCGAACATGGTTAAAACGGGCCTCTTTCAGAGTGATTTCAGCCCCCCCGACAGAACCTGTTGAAGCCTCGCCCTCTGCTAAACTCGCTTTTTTCAATTCCCAATCCGCCTCCCTCTGGTTCAATGCCATTTCCGCATTCTGCAGAGTCAATTTCGTGATAACGAGGTTAATGTAATCTGATCGTAGCTTTTGGATCAAAATTTGATAAGCATTCTTTACCTTTCCCTTTTCCAATTCTACGAGAATCTTTCCAATGTCACTGCTCGCTTTAAGGGCTCCCCAATGATAAATCGGCTGATAAATCGATAAGTCATAATAAAATTTTTCCGCTGCCGTAGTCTTTCCGAGATCTCTTCGTACTTCAGTTTGATAAAGCTCTCTCACATAAGCATTTGCTCTGGGGTACAATTTTGCAGATGAAACAATCGCGTTTGCTTCTTGAATTGCCAATTTCAAATTTAGATCAACCATTTGAGGTGATTGCGAAACAGCATGGTGTAAAACTTCCTCCAATTCAGGAAAAAGAACCTCAGCCAAAGGCCACCTTTCCTCTTCTTGGTCTATAATAGACTCTCCATTTCCACTCCCAACGAACAAGAGAAAAGAGACGGCACACAAATTGCACTTCAAAAAATGCACCAAAAAACCTCCACCTGGGCGACAAAACATCATTCAATTCTT
>CAXMUM010000055.1:0-10632 GCA_964196585.1 uncultured Opitutaceae bacterium | reverse complement strand
GGGATATTTCGGGCTGAATTTTTCGTAGGTCTAAGCCTTTGAAAGAAGCAAGAATTATGCCATTGAAGGCGTTAAATTGAGCGGTTCTGCATGCGATGTAATCTCTCTGTTTTGTTAGGGCTTTTCTCCCTGAGTGGCGGAGAGGGGGGGGCTACGCCATCTTTCACTTCGTTTCGTCAAACCCCCGGCATAGATTCCAATTTCGTCTTGCCACTTCTACTGGTAAAGTGGCGGAGAGGGAGGGATTCGAACCCCCGGTGCCGTTACCAGCACACCTGATTTCGAGTCAGGCACATTCGACCACTCTGCCACCTCTCCAGAATGCAAAGCCACAGATTGGTCAGATGAGTGGAAAAAGAAAGCAAATTTTTAGCCAAGAAAGCTATAAAAAAGCCATGCTTCGGAAAACATGGCTTTAGGGGAAATTTTCTGAAAGTTAATCGTTATCGGTTTACCGTAAACCCGAAAGGGAGACGCATCTTGGTACTTACTTGCTTTCCGTCTTTTTCACCAGGAGTGAATTTCCAACTTCTAATTGCGTTAAGTGCAGGTCCATTAAACTCTCTGTTAGTAGACTTAATAACTCTTGCGCCGCGAACGTTCCCTTTTGAATCACAGATAAATTCTACCACTACTTCTCCAGAGACGCCTTCTCGTTGCAGTTTATAGGGATGAACGGGTGCAACTTGATTGGTTGCAATGGGTATTTGGTCAAGATCGGCTAAATCGAAGATCAGGTCCTCCATTGCTGTGAAGTTGAATGCAAAACCTCCAGCCAAATCGTCACCAGCTCCACCATCTCCGGCATCCATCGCGACTTCGAGTTGAGCAAGAGAAAGAGGTGGTGGTTTGTCCTCTAATTCAGGTTCTTCTTCCTCTTCTTCTTCTTCTGGAGGTGGAGGTGTCTCTTCTGGAGGAGGAGGTGGTGGTGGGAGTGATTGGTCAATTAAGCTAACTTTCCTTTTAAAATCAAAGCCGCTGATTAGTTGCGTAAGAGGCAGCATAAAAAAGAGAATTGCTGTTACGATAAACGCACCGCTGATAGCGCGCCGGTGTACCCTCTTGCCGCTGGTTGTTTGATAGATTGTTTTCACGATGAGATAGAATTTCTATGTGTTTGTGATGTGGATCAGTGAAAAGAAGGAATTATTCTGCAATTTCTCTTTTTTTATTAAAATGTTGTAGAGTCATGCTCTCAAGTCTGACCAAAACCGCTTCAAAATGGTTCTTTTTTTGCTGAACATGATAAACGAGAAAGTAACCTGGTATTGCTAGGAATAGACCCATTTGCGTTGTGATAAGGGCGACAGAGATACCATCAGCTACCATATCTGTGGTGCTTTCAGCACCTCCGACTGAGATACCCTGGAAGGTAGTTAGCATACCCAACACGGTTCCAAGCAATCCTAGTAGTGGAGCTGCATTTACCAAAATACTCAGTACGACAATACCTTGTTTGATACTAGGCACTTCGGAGAGTCGGACTTCATCAAAGCGAGTTTGTATGTCTGACAGTGAATTGACGTCTTGCTGAGTATAGCGAACGATTTCTCCTATTTGACCCTTTGCCTGATCAGGGGTTTGCACAGATTTTTCGCAATCTTCTTGGGTTGCTCCTGAAATATCAGACTTCTTAAAGAAGAGGGTCATGCTAAGTCCCTGACCATAAATGATTAATCCTAAGAGAAAGAGGGGTATCATTACCCACCCTCCATCAAAAATAATATTAAAAATATCCAGTAGGGATGTGTCGTCCATGATTACGTTTGGGAGAGAATTAGGGAAATTTGTGGTATTCGTTTCAAGGGTAACTTAAGTATTTTCTCTTGGAGGGTCAACTGTATGAAGAGGATATGGTTGAGAGAACATCTTCATAGTTGTTTCATCCAAGGAAACCATTTGGGGCAGTAAAGGGGCTAATTAATCGAGCCATGAGAACTTTAAGTCAAGAAAGGACTCTTCTCTTAAATGGGAAATCAGAAGAAAAAGACACTTCCGTAGATCACATTGATTTGGAGAATCACCTGTAGGAGGACTGTGTATTTTTAAGAAAATGAGATTGAGCTGAAAATGAGGGATGGGAAGATGATGAACTAGGGGGTTCGTAGGACCCATTGGGCTGCAATTCTGTAGCGTTATCGGTATCAGCCCACGGATGAGGAAAGAAATCCTCTATTAAACGTCTTCTAAGGTTGGGATCTTCTATAGGAAAAAGAACTTCTATGCGGCGAAAGAAATTTCGTGGCATCCAATCGGCGCTCCCGAGATAAATTTCCGGTTGTCCATCGGCATTGTGAAAATAGAGGATTCGGGAATGTTCTAGAAAGCGGCCAACGATGCTTCGAATACGAATGTTTTCGCTGATCCCCTCAAGGCCTGGGACAAGGCCGCAGATACCTCGAACGATGAGGTCAATTCGAACACCTGCTTGAGAGGCTTTATAGAGGTTGTTGATGGTTTCTTTATCGATCAGACTGTTCACCTGGATTCGAATATGAGCTGGCTTGTCCTCTTTTGCGTTACAAGTTTCCCTCTGGATCAGTTTTTGAATTTGATCATGAAGATTGTAGGGAGCGACTAGGAGATGTTGAAATTGATGGGGTCGTCCATAACCAGTCATGCTATTGAAGAGAAGCGCCACTTCGTTAGTGATATGTTCTTTGGCAGTGAAGAAACTGAAATCGGTGTAAAGACGGGCAGTTTTCGGGTTATAGTTTCCTGTTCCTAAATGAGCGAGATGCTGCAGTCCTTTAGGAGTCTTACGTATGATAAGGCAGCATTTGCTATGTACTTTTAAGCCAACAACTCCGTATACGACATGGACTCCGGCTTCTTCCATTTGCCTCGCCCATTGAATGTTGTTCGCTTCATCAAAACGGGCTTTTAACTCTATCAGAGCCGTTACTTGTTTCCCATTCCGTGATGCTTTGATAAGAGCCCGAATAATAGGAGAGTCGCCACTTGTCCGGTAGAGTGTTTGCTTGATCGCATAGACGTTTGGATCGATTCCAGCTTGTTCAATGAAATCGATAACTGGTTGAAATGATTCGTAAGGATGGTGAAGCAGTATGTCGTTCCGAGTAACACTTTCGAAAATATTTTCTTTGTTCTCCAGTTCTTTGGGAATGGAGGGTGTAAAGGGTTTGTCTTTTAGATTTGGTCGATCAATCGCTTGGTAGACACTAAAGAGCCGGAGGAGATTGAGAGGACCCGAAATTTGAAATACGTATTCCTTGGGAAGCTTGACGTTGTTCAGAAGGGTTTTGAAGAGTTTTTCGTCGATACCTGTTTCGATTTCCAGACGGACGGCAGCACCTCTCCGTAGGTTGTGAAGCTCCTCCTCAATCTTCATCAGCAGGTTTTCGGCTTCTTCATCATCTATGTAGAGATCGCTGTTTCGTGTAATGCGAAAAGCTTTGGCCGAGAGGATTCTACATCCAGGGAAGAGTTTATCTGCACATAGCTTAATGACTTCACTGAGAAAGATGTATCGGCGAGGGCCTGTCTCTCCGGGCTGAATTCGGACAAGCCGAGGGAGGATACGTGGGACAGGTAGAATAGCTATCTGAGATCTTACTTTTGGCGTGTCCGGATAATCCAGCTCTACCAGAACGTTGAGGGTTTTATTTCCGATTTGAGGAAAAGGGTGGGATGGATCTACTGCAAGAGGCGTCAGAACGGGAAAAACTTGCTTTTCGAAGTATCGTTTTAACCATGCCAATTCTTTCGAAGTGAGTTCGCTAGCGGTTTTAAAGTGGATTCGCTCTTTTTTAAGGTTTGGGATAAGAATATCATGCCAGCAGCGGTACTGATCTTCTACTAGAGAAGCTACGACGGAGTGAATGCGCCTGAGTTGTTCTCTTGGATCGAGTCCATCGATGCTCTTTTCGTTGATGTCTGATTCGGCCTGCTGGATCAGTCCGGCGACTCGTATTTCGAAAAATTCATCCAAATTCGAGCTTACAATAGCGAGAAACTTGAGCCTTTCAAGAAGGGGTGTGTTCTCACGAAATGCTTGTTGGAGGACACGACGATTGAAGGCTAGCCAACTAAGCTCCCTGTTAAAATAGGGATATGTGTGGATTTTGGCCGACGCTTTTTTTGAAGATGTCTTGGTTTTTTCTGCCATGAGTGAGTTCGCTGGAGCTCGTCTATTGTGAGAACAGATAATAGACGTAAGCTCCCATCAGAATTGTTAAGAAAAGAGTATGATCAGTGTGACCATATAACTTATTGGGACAAACAAATGGAGTCCACGAATAATTTGTTAGGATTTTGCGTGTAATTCGTGAAATGAATGGTAGCGTCTTCGGCTATTCAATTTTCTGCAAAAAGAAATAAATGTGAATTTTCCGGTTTCGAGCCGGATAGACCTTCTGATATCAGTTTATAAACATCTGAAATACTATTTTAAGCTATGGGAAGCGGAGATGACTCAAATCCCAATGAAGGTGATAGCAATTGGGCTTTAATCAAGAGACTGCTGGCCCTTAGTTGGACTTATAGAAGGGCTTGTGTGAAGGTGTTGGCTCTGCAGGTGATCTTGTTGAGTGTAGGGTTGGCTGGCCTCAGCTTGGCGGGGTTGGGCATAGATGTGATTCACCATGAGGTAGATCCCTCTTATCGGAGTCCCGATTACCCCTTTGGAATGGAGTTGCCAGCGGAATGGGGGAGCATGGCGAAATTTGGATTCATCGCAGGATTTATCTTTGTCCTGGCTGGGATCAGAGCTTTTTTAAACTACCTTTATTCTATCTGGGTGGCGAGCCTAGTGCACGAGGAAATTATGGTAAACCTGCGAAGTCAGGTTTACGAAAAACTACAGCAATTGAGTTTTCGCTTTTTCGACTCAAACGCGAGTGGGTCGATTATTAATCGAGTAACCGGAGATGTGAATGGAGTGCAGAGGTTTGTGAATGGTGTGCTGATCCAAAGTATCATCATGTTACTGTCTCTTGGGGTCTACTTGGTGTACATGATTAATCTGAGCATCTCGTTAACATTGGCCTGTCTGGTAACAATTCCCATCCTATGGGTTCTTTCCATATGGTTCTCTCATTCGATTCGACCAGCTCATATAAAGAACAGGCAATTATACGATGCCTTGGTCCTGAGGTTGTCAGAGAGTATCAAAGGGGTACACGCTATAAAGGGATTTGGTCGAGAGGAGGAAATGCGAGAGCAGTTTGAAGCTACCAATAGTCGCTATCGCCGTCAGCAACGGAAAATATTTTGGAGAGTGAGCCTCTATTCGCCAACAGTTGGATTTCTGACGCAGGTAAGTATGACTATTTTATTGGGCTATGGTGGTTATTTGGTTTTTCAGGGTGAATTGGCTATGGGAACGGGATTAGTCGTTTTTGCCGGATTGTTGCAGCAGTTTTCTGGTCAAGTTTCTAACTTTGCGAATATCGCAAATAGTATTCAAGCCAGTCTCACAGGTGCTCGACGAGTTTTTGAAATTCTGGATGCTCCAGTAGAAGTAGAGTCGCGAGCAGATGCGATTCGATTGACGGATTCAAAGGGTGCCATTTCCTTCGAAAACATAGGGTTTGAATATAAAGAGATGCAGCCGACCTTAAAGAGCATCTCTTTTTCCGTGGAGCCTGGAGAATACGTTGCTATTGTTGGGGCTACGGGATCTGGGAAGAGTGCTTTGATGGGGCTGGTTCCTCGTTTCTATGATGTGACAAGTGGCCGAATTTTATTTGATGGGCATGATATTCGAGACCTTAGTTTGGATGATTTGAGGAGGAGTATTGGTATCGTTTTTCAGGAGAGTTTTCTCTTTAGCAATACAGTGAGGGCCAATATTTCGTTTGGATATCCAGATGCGACTGAGGAGCAGGTTGAGGCGGCAGCGAAGGTGGCTGCTGCGCATGACTTTATTATGGAAATGCCAAAAGGGTATGACACCATTTTAAATGAAGCTGGAAGTAATCTTTCGGGTGGCCAAAGACAGAGACTCGCAATTGCTCGAGCCATTTTATTGGAGCCCTCTGTATTGTTGTTGGATGATCCGACAGCGGCCATTGATGCAGAAACAGAGCAAGAGATTTTGGAGGCAATGGCTCGTGCAATTGAGGGTCGAACTACCTTTGTAGTGGCCCATAGACTAAGTACGCTAAAGAAAGCAGATAGGATAATTGTTCTAGATAAAGGTCGAGTCGTGCAGATAGGAAACCATAGCGAATTGATTGATAGTTCAGGGCTTTATCAGCGGTTAGCCAAACTACAAATTGTAGATGATATACGAGAGAGAGAGCAGCTCTTGAATGAGGTGAAATCCGAGACGAAATGAAGAATTCTCCGAATAGTGTAGGCCTTACGACAATCGACACAGGTGCCAAGGAAAGGCAGCAGAGGCCTTTGGATTTCAATCTGATCAAACGCTTGTTTGCTTACACTGGAAAGTATCGCTGGCGTCGTAATTTTCTGATTTCATTTACGGTTATCCGTGCTTTTCAGCTGCCTTTAATGGCTTGGGCTATTGGTCGTGCTATTAGTGGACCGATTGCTCATAACGAAGCGGATGAATTGTTTGTTGCGGTTATGGCTTACCTTGCTTTGTCCGTTTTTACGGATGTGATCTTTCATTTCCGCCAGAGATTTGCACTGGAACTTGGCGAGTCTGTTGTATCAGATCTCCGGAATGAGCTGTACCGGCATCTTCAGCGTATGCCGATGGCGTTCTTTGATCAAACAAAAATAGGGCGGATCATTAGCCGAATGACCTCTGATATCGAGTCTGTTCGAGTGGGGGTACAGGATGTGTTTTTTGTTAGCCTTGTCCAAGGAGGGCAGATGATTGTCGCATCGGCTCTGATGATCTATTATGACTGGGTTTTATTCTCCATTATCGTGGCGATGGCCCCCGTCTTGTGGTATCTGAATCGTGAATTTCGGCGGAAATTGAGTATTGGGACTCGAAACGTTCAGGAGAGTTTTAGTCGAGTAACCTCAACCATCGCAGAATCTGTAAGTGGTATTCGAGTAACTCAGGGATTTGTTAGGCAAGCAACGAATGCCGGTATTTTTAGAAATCTCATTGCCGATCACTCTCGAAATAGCATGGCAGTATCTCGGACCTCTGCTCTTTTGTCACCGTTGTTGGAAATGAACAGTCAGTTTTTCATTTCCATGTTGTTGGTATTTGGAGGATATCGGGTTCTTCATCCAGGAGTCGGGACAGATATTGGTGATCTGATTCAGTTTTTCTTTCTAACAAATATCTTTTTTACTCCAATACAGGCATTGGGTTTACAATTCAATGCAGCTCTTACCTCAATGGCTGGGGCAGAGAGAGTTTTCAATCTACTTGATAGACCTCCTGAATGGGAGGATTCGGCGGATGCAAAGGAGCTTCCACCTGTCGTGGGTCGTATTGAATTCCGAAATCTCGGTTTTGAATATGTGCCGGGCTGTCCAGTCTTGAATGATATCAGTTTTGTCGCGGAGCCGGGTCAGACCATTGCTTTAGTCGGCCATACAGGTAGTGGAAAGAGCTCTATCATTAATCTCATTTCAAAATTTTATCTCCCAACAGAGGGAAAATTATTGATTGATGGGAGAGAGATTCGGGATGTGACGGGCGATTCTCTTCATCAACAGATGGGAATTGTTCTGCAACAAAACTTCCTCTTTGGAGGGACACTTATGGAGAATATTCGATTTGGCCGACCGGATGCTACAGATGAAGAGGTGATGGATGCCGTCAGATCTCTCGATTGTTTTGATTTGATAGCATTGCTTCCTCAGGGTTTTTCGACTGTGGTTGGAGAAGGTGGAAGTGGTATTTCGTTGGGTCAACGACAAGTAATTTGTTTTGCGCGTGCGATGTTGGCAAATCCTCGAATCTTAATCTTGGATGAAGCAACCAGTTCGATTGATACGGTGACTGAGGCGTGTCTTCAAAAAGCACTTACAACTCTATTAAAAGGTCGTACCAGTTTTGTTGTGGCACATCGCCTGAGCACGATTCGGAATGCGGATCAGGTTATTGTTTTGGACCATGGTCGGATCATTGAGCGTGGAACTCACGATGAATTGATCGGACTGCAGGGGGTTTATGAAAACCTTTATCGGCATTTTAGCCAGAGTAGAGAAAAGTAAATTTTATTAGGGCTCTCTGGATGTTTTGATCCTAAAAAGAGCTATAAATGATCTCTTCTCGATTTGGTTTCAGATTGTTGAATCGTCTGTCAATTTTGATAGAAAAGGGGTGAGAAGATCTTTGTAAAAAAAGAAATATCACATTTTTTTGGAATTTTGCATTGATTATATGCCCTAATAAGCTAAGACGGAGACCTATGGCAAAATCATCATCACCCAAAAAAGCAAATGCAGCGTTCATGAAGCCAGTCACCCCTGACGCTAAATTGGCTGCAATCGTAGGCTCTGCTCCATTACCTCGTACCGAAATCACCAAGAAACTATGGGTTTATATTAAGGCAAATAATCTTCAGAATCCTAGTAAGAAGACTGAGATTGTTGCCGACGCTAAGCTCAAAGAAGTCTTTGATGGTAAAGCATCTGTAACTATGTTTGAAATGACCAAACATGTTTCAGGTCATATTCAGTCGTAATTAATTGGACAAATTTTATACTAAAGCCTGCCTCGTGAGAGGCGGGCTTTTTTTGGCTTTAATGCCAAGTCGACTCTTGCTCGATACGATCGACTGACTAAAAAGTCGAAAAGCCGGTAGCCTCTTGAATTCGGTAAAACCAATATTTCAAACTGAAGGATCCTCCGTTTTCACTTAGAGAGGTGTAGTCGAGGGTTGAAATCTGTTCTCTATCGTTTGTCCAAATCATTTGGTAGTAGTTTGTAAATTGAGCAATGAGTTCTGGCGCTTCTTCAATGAGTAGATTTGCTTCAGCGTTTAGTTCCCCGATATTTCTTCGAGTCCAGTTGGCAGATCCTAGAAGAAGTGTGTTTTTCTTTGTATTTTTATTATAAATACAAAGAGCTTTTCCGTGAAATTGTTCTCCATGAGTTGCGGCCCATCGAATGGCGATATCATGTTTTTGAGCAAGTTTCATCAATTCGGCTGCGACCGGTCGATTGGGGATGCCCGATTTTGAACGTCCAAAAGCATTACTGTTAGCGTCGAGGATAAGTTTGATGGATGCACCATTGATGGCAGCCTGTTTGATGGCTTTGATGATTTTTCTTTCGCTGAGATAGAAGAGCGCGATGTAAATTTGGTCACCTTTGCGGGATTGAGAAAGTTGTGTGACAATTTCTTGATGAATCTTCCCCTCAGTTAACCAAGTGATTTTTGCGGAAGGTGCAGTTGAAGTAGTGGAAAGAAGGGGAGGTAAACTTACGGTTAATATTTCTTCTGCTATGTTCGTGAAAGATTGAGAGCTACCTAATAGAACATTTTTTTCGATACTTGCTGACCACGAAGCGAGAGTGAGTTCCGACTGAAGGGCATCGAGACAGACCGGACCATTGGCCTTGATCGCAAGATTGTGGTGGAAGGCGCTACCATTGGCTGGGTTTAGGCTTCCGACGATCATTTCGATGCCGTGTTGGGCAGACTGTGTAATGATGACCTTTCGGTGGTTTGCTTTGAAATATAGCAGGCGACCTAATTCTTGCAGTGAAATCTTTGGCTCATTCGAATCGAATGGATTTTTGATGGATTGTTTTTGAATCAAGCCGGTCTTCGATAAGATCCAATGAATGACTTTTCCGTAGGTTTTTGCATAGGTCGCGTAGAGGAAATTTGAATCTGGAAATCGATTCAGATCTGTGAAGATAACCGGGATGCCCATCTTAGCCATTTCTTGAAAGAATTCTGGCTCATGGGTACCGTAGATCCGGTTGATCGGATCTGTCACGACGATGATTGGTAGATCTGGATAGGCTTGCTTCTTTTTGATGAGGGCTGCTGCCAGCTCTTGTGATAAATTTCGGTAGTTTTCTGTTGAAGCTCCTTTCCATGGATTCCAGAGGAAAAAATCGAGATAGATGAATTGGTCGGCTTGATCGATGGATTTGAGGATTTGGTCAAAAATTTGGTGGTTGGGAATGTTGTTGTTTGTTTCCGAACTAATGGCAGTGGAGTCTATTAGGAGCTTTAGCTTATCGGAGTGAATGGAGTAGGCTTTGCTTCTCGTGTTAAACCCTGGAGGGAGAGGTGGTTGGCGATGGATCAAAAAAGGACCCAACAATATAAAAAGGAGAAGGAATAGGACTACGTGTTTTTTTCGAAAACGATGGTGGCGAATGTATTTATTGCCTGATTTCGTCATAACGTGGCTCGATAGGTGATAAGGGAGTGGTCTTCACTGGCTGGTTCCGATGAAAAATCTCCGAATGTCTCGATGTTTTTGAATCCAGCTTTCTCAAGCAGTAGCAGGAATTCATTTTTAAAATACCAGCGAACATACATCCGTCGAAGTTCTGTCTCAAGGAGCTTCCCTTCAGGAGAAAGGACTTCGTAACGGTTCCAAATGGTTAGAAGTTGTTCTTGCCGGGCCGTAGCGACAGCTTCGTGACAAAGAATCTGAGCTTTATCTTCTGGGCGAATGGTGTTTTTGCGGAGTTGCCAGGTATTTTCACATTCGTTGCTTTGGATAGAGGTCCATGGAACGAAGGTACTGATGATCAGTTGGCCGTCT
>CAXMUM010000054.1:0-10741 GCA_964196585.1 uncultured Opitutaceae bacterium | reverse complement strand
AAGTGTTTTACGAAAAACCCTGGATTGAAATCTCCGCTGAGTGCTCGAGGCATTAAGTTGCTGAGAGACCAACTAGCTGCGGCACCGCTTTCGATACATTTTAAAACGGTAGTCGGGTCCAGCCCGGCTTTTTGAGCATAGGCCATTGACTCACATACTCCAAGCATGCCGGAAGCGATGGCGATTTGGTTACACATTTTAGTGTATTGGCCTGCACCTGATTTCCCTTGGTGAACAACGTTTGCTCCCATCACGTTGAGGATGGGCAATGCTTTCTGAAAGTCTTCGGGTTCACCTCCCACCATAATGGATAGACGGGCTGCTTTGGCACCAGCGTCTCCTCCTGAAACAGGAGCATCGAGTGCACTGACACCCAACTTACTGGCTTGTTCTGCAATTTTGAGGGCAAGATCGGGCCGAGAGGTTGTGAGATCTATTAAGACTGTGCCGGCTTTTGCTGCTGAAAGAATCCCATTTTCACCCAGATAGACGGATTCGACATCGGTTGGATACCCCACAATAGTAAGAACGAAATCAGCTGAATGGGCCGTTGCTGAAGGTGTTTCGCACCAGACGGCACCCTTGCTTATGAGAGGGTCTGCTTTGGTTTTGGTGCGGTTGAAGACTCGAAGAGGATATCCGGCGTCCTGAAGATGGCCAGCCATACTGGCCCCCATAACGCCTAGTCCTATAAATCCGATGGTAGGTTTCATAAATAGTTGGATCGAGTTTTGCTGATGCTTTTCACTGTTCGGAGACAATGACAGCAGGGGTTTTTCAAGCTTTTGGGTTGCTGGGCAAGAAGATATTCACAAGAAGAGGGCTATGGCGATGCTTACAGAGAAAATAGTCGTATTGGATGGACAGACGTTGAACCCCGGAGACCTAAGTTGGGATGGGCTTGAAGAATTGGGTTCATGTGAGGTTTATGAGCGGACTCCGCCAGAACAGGTCGTTGAGAGGGCGAAGGGTGCTGCTTTTGTTTTAACCAATAAGACGGTATTGAATAGAGAGGCGATCGAACAGTTGCCAGAGTTGCGTTATATCGGGGTGTTAGCGACCGGCTACAATGTGGTGGATGTAGATGCGGCTGTGGAAAAAGGCATCACTGTGACGAATATTCCCGCCTATGGAACCAAGTCTGTAGCCCAGATGGTTTTTGCCCATTTGTTGGAGTTGGCTTCGCACGTAGGGGAACATTCACGTTCTGTTCATCAGGGTGATTGGGTTTCGTCCAAAGATTTTTGCTATTGGAATTTTCCTTTGGTGGAGCTGAGCGATTTGACAATGGGAATCATCGGGTATGGGAAAATAGGAGAGGCAACTGCCCAGCTGGCTCGTGCTTTTAGTATGCAGGTGTTGGTCTATAATCGTTCACCAAAAACATCTTCGGATTCTTCCATTCGGTTTGTGGATTTGGATACGGTCTTTTCAGAATGTGATGTTATCAGTCTTCACTGTCCATTGACAGATGAGACAGATAAAATGATCAATGAGGATCGCCTCAAGCAGATGAAATCATCAGCCTTTTTTATTAATACTGGTCGTGGACCTTTAATTGATGAGGCAGCTTTGGCTGCTGCTCTCAATACAGGAGTGATCGCGGGTGCAGGATTGGATGTCTTATCGACGGAACCTCCAAGCCATGACAATCCTCTTCTGTCGGCAAAGAACTGCACTATAACGCCGCATATCGCCTGGGCAACCTTGGCCGCTCGTTCGCGTTTATTGTCAATTGTCGTCGACAATATACGGGCCTATCTTTCGGGAGAGTCTCGGAACATTGTTCGATAGGGGCCTCTATAAGAGGGCTGCTGCTTTTCGTCCGTATTCGAGATAGGAATGATACATCACATCTTCATTGGCCGTTTTTTCATCTGCTTTATGAATAATACTTGCGATGTGAGGCTCGATCGAAACGACGCCTTTGTAACCCACTTTGGGTAGATCCTGAAGAATTTCTTTGACCATAGCATCGCCTTCTCCTGGGTAGGTGAAGTGTGAACTGCCTCCGCCTTCAGGGTTTTTACGAGCGTCTTTGATATGAACGTAGGCGATATACTCTTTGTTTAGCTCTTGGTAGAAATCCCAAGGATTACTTCCATGGCTAACGACGTTGCCAATATCGTAGAGGGTGACGACATGCTTGCTTCCGATTTCCTCAATGAATGTATTCATATTTTGAGGATTTAGACCTCCCCATCCCGTGCAGTTTTCGTGGGCCAAGTAAATACCCGCATTTTCAGCAATTTGGGCGAGTTCTTTATAGCGTCTGATCGACTCATTCTTCCAGTCAGTTTCTTCCACTCCCTCGCCAAGCCAACTCATCGTGCGGATGAACTTTGTGTTGAACCGTTGCATACGTGGAATAGCAATCTTGAGTTCGTTGAGATCGATCGAAAAATCATCTGTAATGGAGCGACTCCAATTACCGATAGCAGATCCAAAACCAGTTACTTTCAGTCCAGCATCCTCTATCTTTTCGGCTGCATGCTGGAACTGATCTTCAGGTAAGCTCCATGTCGCATTGAGGTCGTCGATAAGGCGAAGCTCGATAGATGTCCAACCAAGCTCCCGATGTGCTTGAATTTGTTTTTCGATGCTTTTGCCAGCTTCGTCGGCTATTCCTGTTAAGGTGAGAGGTGAGGAGTTCATAAATTTTGTTTGTATTAAACTTACTCGATGATTTCACGGAGTTTTTTGCCATGTTGTTGCATGACACCATCACTGTCTTTCTGTTCTCCTCTCGATTGAATCACTTCTAAGGAATAGTAACCCTCATAACCTGTTTGCAGGAGAAGATGGATGGGTTCGACGTGGTCAAATAGACCTTCGCCAAGAGGGGTGATCTTTAGTTTTCCTTCTTCGTTATAAACAGCATCGTGGATGTGAACATGATGTGTGTGTTGACCGAGGTTTGAAAAGGTCTCCTGAGGTTTTTCCTGCTTCCTCATCGGATGCATCATATCCCAAAGAGCTGCTAGGCGTTTATGATTTGCTCTTTCGATAACAGCGCGAACGGGAGCACTATGGCACCAGGCATCATGTACTTCCATCAGTAGGGTTACATCGCGTTGGTCAGCGTATTCGAGTAATTGATGATAGCCTTCAACCACGTAATCGATCACGGGCGATAATTCGATGGAGGTATCAAACTCTCCTCCGAAGGTTCTGATGTATGGGGCTCCAAGGTCGGCTGCGAGGTCGATAGCTTGACGGAGGATATCAATATGCTGGGATCTTGTTTCTCTATCTGCTTCCGCCATTCTGACTCCAGTAGCGATAGCGCAAAACTGAAGACCTTCGGATTCCATTTGGTCTCGATGTTCTTTCCTCTCTTTGCAGGATAACGAGACTTCAATACCCGAAGCATGGTTCCATTCTATGCGAGGCTCGAGTCCAGTGTAGCCATGTTTCTTCATCGCTACGATAATTTCATCAAGTGTCCAATCCGGGCAGACACTGGTCATGATGGCTAGGTTTGGCATGATAGAGGGTGTGCTTACTTCGTAAATGTTTGGCTCCAGCCTCCCAATGTTTCGGGGTCTCCAGGGTCATCGGCTAGAATTTCTTTATAGTTTTCAGCCACTTTTCGATAGGAAGCCGCATGTTCTTCAATCAGTTCAGGATAGAAACGGATGAGCCGTGGGATGCTGTATACTTTTGCTCCAATAGTCTCACTGACGGGGAGGGAGCCCTTTGGTTGTGTGAGGTCTCTGCGTGCATAAAGCTGCCGCGTTGGGCTTCCGTGGCCATAGATATCAGCTTCTGTGAGAAGAGGGTGGAGATGAAGCGGGAGATTGCACCCGGGAACGAGGTAACCTCCTTCAGCTTTGACCGCTTCGGCAAAGCGAGTGAGGGACAGACCTCCAAGTTCTTCTGATAGATAATGGCCGTGAGCTGCATACCATCCAGCCATATTGCTGTTTTCTGTTTCTATCCGATGAGGACGAATACCGGGGACACCGTCCAAAAGGTCCCAAAAATAGTTTATAGCCTTACGTATTTCTTCACAGCGTTCGTCGTAGTATTTTAACTGAGTTCTGCCGAGAGAGGAAGCCAGCTGATTGAGCCGACCTTTGACGCCACCGATGGGCAAGCCTGCAAGATGGCGGAGGTTTTCCGTTGGGATGTCAGAAGTGAAACGGTTGTAATGGCCCCAGGCGACGGATCTATCGTATATTTCTTGATCGTTTGTCCAGAGCATCCCGCCTTCTCCGGCGATAAGGGATTTTCCACTCATGAGAGAGGCAGCTCCAGCATGCCCCATCGTTCCCAACATTTTACCTTTGTAGAGTCCTCCCTGCGCATGAGAGACATCTTCTAGGACTTTAATGCCATGTTGATTGGCAATGGCCATGATTCGGTCCATATCGGCGGGGTGGCCCATCGTATGAACGACAACGACTGCTTTGGTGTGTTCAGTTATATGAGCTTCAAAAGAATCGGGATCAAGACAGAGAGAATCGGCTTCGATGTCTGCCAGAATTGGAACCAGGCCAAGAGAAAGAGCCGGAAGAGCACTGGCCCAATAGGTCATACTGGGAACGATGACTTCGTCACCTGCTGATAAATTGAAGCCAAAAAGAACGGCTTTGATGGCGGCTGTCCCATTTGGGTAAGTAAGAGCGAGTTTTGTACCCTGCCAAGCGGCATATTCCTTCTCATACTCAAGTGTAATGTTCCAGTCGGACATGTTTCCGGCTCGGAGTGATTCGAGGACCGCCTTTTCGTCTTCTTCTATGATGATAGGCCATTTTAGAAGATCTCTCTGCCCAGATTGAATAGCTTTGGATCCACCAAAGATAGCCAAAGAGGAGGCTGTTTTTGTATCAACTGGTGTATTCATAATTTAAACTTTTGTTTTTGGTATTGAGGCAAGTCGGCCTGTGGTGTTGAGACGAGTTTTTCTGCGTTTTGGAAATAGATTTTGTTGAGAACTTCCTGGGAGAGATTCAATGTTTGGAGGAAGGTATGGAGGTCCTGTTCGTAGTAGTCACGACCGAAGAGTAATCGATCAGAGAAGCGATTTAAGAAGGTGACAGCATGTTGAGAATCACGTCTTAAGGCGGTCAACCCAGAACCAGCGGAAAGATCGGCGTAAAGGTTTGGGTTGCGGTCAAAGAGATCGTGGAGTCTTCCGTTTTCGCTCACAGGGCCATTGGGGTAAGGTCGACTGTCAGTGTCGGAATCACCCGAAATTTCCCGCCAAAAACCAGGAGCGTGACCGATGAAATCTGTCTCAGGACATTCTTTCAGAGCTCGTTCGAGATTTTCGATGGTACCGCCATACCATGAGGGTTGATAGGTTCTCTTTCCTTCTTCGGATACAAGGTAGGGAACATCAAGATGGAGAACGACCGGCATTTTAAGGGAACCTGCCATACGGAATATCTCAAGAGATCGAGGATCATCAATAAGGCTGCGATATTTCCATTCCCCACAAATGCGGGCCCCATGCATATGGTAAGCTGCTTCGAGGAATTTTGGCGCATCCACCCATTCAGGCCGAGGACAGAACCCCACGATGAACCGTTCAGGGTAGGCTGCTTTAGCATCGAGAATGTCGTTTAAGGTGATGCCTTCCTGTGTGCCGTCGACTCTGATGTTTGCTGGGTTGAGAGTGCCCAATCCACCAATAACGACGGTATCTTGAGGGTCCGTGTACCAAGAAAGAAGCCATGCATATTGGATGTCATGTTCATCCAAATCTTTGACAAGACCTTTGATATTACGGTGGTGCCAATTGCAATGTTGGTGGCTATCAACGATTTTTTCAGGTTTCATGAGGTAAATTTCTAAATGGCTAAGAAATAGTTTTGCGCCTTTTTGACGGAAAAAAGAGGCTACGACTGACGGAAGAGAAGTCGAGAGTTGTTCGTTGTCTTTTGAGGTTTTTGAGTAGTTTTCTAAAAAATCACCTGAAGGCTCTTTCAAATCGACAGGCTCTGTTAAGTGACTGATGATAGTCAGGAAATAGAAGATAACGATGAGTTTGAAGCCGATCAGATTTGCTATTGTAGGAACCGGAGCAATCGCCGTGAATCATGCGACTGCTATTTTGGAAACAGAGGGTGCGGAATTGCTATTGGTCACCAACCGATCGGAAAAAAGTGGGCGAGACTTTGCTAAACAATATGAATGTGAATTCGTCGGCTCATTGGATGATTTGTTGGGGCGGAGTGATGTGGATGTAGTGTGCGTTACGACACCTAGTGGGGCTCATGCTGAGGTGGCCATTGCCGCTTTTGAGGCAGGTAAGCATGTCCTTTGTGAAAAACCACTGGAGATTTCAGTCGAACGGGTGGATCAGATAATCGCCTCTGCACGGGAGACTGACCGTATTCTTGGAGCGATCTTTCAAAGCCGATTTGGAACGGGCGCACAAAAGGTGAAAGAGGCGATTGATCAGGGCAGGTTGGGTCGACTGACGCTTTGCAGCGCTTATGTAAAATGGTGGCGTGATAGCGAATATTATGCCGTCGGAGGATGGCATGGGACGAAAGCCTTGGATGGAGGTGGGGCATTGATTAACCAGGCGATTCATGGGGTGGATCTTCTTCAATGGTTGGTTGGGATTCCTGTGAAGGTGAGTGCTTTTTCAGATGCACTGGTGCATTCCATTGAAGGTGAAGATACTCTGGTTGCCAATTTGCTATTTGCTTCAGGTGCATTGGGGTCGATTGAGGCCGCAACTTCATGTAAACCGGGTGCTGCCAAGAGGATTGAGATAAGCGGAGATAAAGGAACGATTATCTTGGAGGATGATCGAATCATCACATGGAAGTTTGATGACGAACATCCAGAGGATGAAGCGATTCGAAGGGGAGAGCATTCCCTGGCGTTGAAAAGTGGATTTGCAGATCCTAAGGCAATTACATCAGAGGGGCATCGTTTGCAAGTGAGTGATCTAGTAGCAGCGATTAGGGGAAATCGTCAGCCTTCTGTATCCGGAATTGAGGGACGTAATGCCGTACAGATTGTAGAGGCAATCTATGAATCGGCAGAATCTGGAAGAATTGTTGAAATTACTTCGTAAAACTTTAAAAAAAAGAGCTAAGAGAATGGAGAGTGAATACAAAATAAGGCGACGGGTTGAATTTGCAGAGACTGATATGGCGGGCATTATGCATTTCTCGAACTTTTTCCGGTATATGGAAGCGGCGGAAACAGAGTTTTTTCGTTCATTGGGTTTAACTCAAATTGATCGAACGGGAAATCAGACATATGGTTGGCCCAGAGTTCGTGCAAAATGCGACTATCACCATCCTCTGCGATTCGGAGAAGAGGTAGAGATTCACCTTTATGTAAAAGAGATCAAAATTCGGGCGATCAATTTTTTCTTTCGCTTCAGGCGTACTGATGATGGAGGTGAGACCATTGCAATTGCCAAGGGAGAAATAACAACTGTATGTGCAACGGTAAATGAAGATACGATGGAAATGTTCTCAATGGAGATACCGAAAGAGGTTCGGTCCAAAATTGAAGAATCTCCTAGAGAGAACTGGAAAGATCAGGCAATAGAGGGTTGAATGAGCTCTTCGGCTAAAGTAAAACCGGTGAGGGTCATTTCGATGATCAATGGAGCCAGTATGGTAATTTTGGGAGGCATTTCATTATTGATGACCTTGCCACCACCACTGACAGCTGGTTTTTGGGTTTCGATTGCCGTTTTGATGCATGGTGGAATTGAATGGAAATTCAGCGGACGCTTATCGAGGGGAGAGTTTTCGGTTTTAAAAGGACTGGCTGTGAATCAGTTGGTAATGGGATGTTCTGTCTCTACCTATGCTTTATGGAAATTGATCTTTTTCGATAAAGACAGTTTGTCTGAAGTTTTTGAATCTCCTCTGGTCCAAAAATACCTCTCTATCCTATCGGTGGAGGAACAGAAGATATTGTATGATGTCTTTCCTGGGATGATCCAGTTGATATACGTTTTGATTATTCCAGTGATTTGGCTAGGGTGTGGCGGCCTGGCCTGGTATTATTGGGGAAAGCGGAACTCTATGATTATCAAAAATTAAGGGTTTCAAATTGCTTTAATTCGCTATTTTAAATTCACCCTAAAAATGGTAACATTTAACATTATGAACTTAATCCGATCATTTCTTTTTGTCACAGGTCTGTCGTTAACTCTAGTGGGCTGCCAATCCGCTTATTACGGCACTATGGAGAAATTAGGTGTTCATAAGCGGGACATCCTGGTGGATAGAGTGGAAGAGGCAAAAGAAAGCCAAGAGGAGGCAAAAGAGCAATTTGCAGATGCTTTGCAGGAATTTTTATCTGTATCTGAGTTCAAAGGCAGTGACTTGCGTGATGTTTATGACAAATTAGCAGGAGCATTGAACGAAAGTGAGATGAAGGCTGAGGCGGTTAGAGGGAGAATTGATTCGATCGAATCCGTTGCAGGAAAATTATTTGAGGAATGGGAATCCGAGCTCGAACAATATAGCAATGAATCCCTGCGTAGGTCGAGTAGGAGCCAACTCAGTTCGACACGGACACGCTATGATCGTCTCATTGTGGTGATGAACAGGGCGGAGTCTCGCATGGAACCGGTTCTGAGTGCTTTCCGAGACCAAGTTCTTTTCCTGAAGCACAATCTAAATGCACAAGCACTCGCCTCTCTGGAGGAAACATCGATGGAGTTACAGGATGAGATGGGTGTTCTGATCGCTCAGATGGAAAAATCGATTGGCGAGGCCAATTCCTTTATTGAATCGATGAGGACAGAATAGTTGCCCAATTGTCCAATCTCTAGAGGACTTCGATTCTAAATGCAAATTGTAGGTTTTTCTTCAAATAGGAAAGCGTAACGTATCCATACCCTCCATACCCCCATCTCGGGCCAAAGGAATTTCGGAAGAGAAAACGTATGGTTTCAGGGTTCTTGGAATCCCTCTCGTAACCGATCAGAGTCACCGCGTGACTTTGGTTGTTTTTGGTGGTTTGCTCGTCCAGGTAGTGACTGTTCGATTGTGGTGAGTTGGGTGGCCATTTTAAGGTGAGAACAACTGGAGAATTGCTGTTGAGTGTGTTGATGATATGATGAATAACCTCGCCTGAAGTTCCTTCGAACCAGATGGGTTGAACGTTTTTACGGACGCTCGCATCATTGAGAATATCTGCTTTTGGCTTTTGGATACTTGCGATGGGATCACCCGTTTTATTTGGCATAAGGCTGTACTGTGAGATCCCGTAAGTTTGTAGGGCTATAAGGATTTTCGCGAAGGGGAATCCAATGTTATTGCCGATGGCTGGGTCGATCTCCCCCAACGCCCAAATGAGAAAGTTCTCGGAGAGTTGAGTGGGTGGGGCTTTCTTAGAATACTCGTACTGAAGAGCACTTACGACCGAATAGATAGCATTTGTTGGATGTTTTCCTTGATTCTTTATAGGGAAAGTTCTGGTCGACTGAATCCTTGTGAGGTCGACTGGAGGGGTTGGCTTAGAGGAAGTAGATGGCTTTTTTTGCTGTTGAAGGTCGTTTTCTAGTATCCGCTGTCTTCTCTCTTCGGCAATGGCTTGTATCTGATTATTTTCATCAATGGGATCATATTTGAGACGCTCTTTCCATTCGTCAGGTAATTTAGAGAGAGGAATTTGAGTAAAGCCTCCCTTATGTAGGATTGTGACGTGGGTCAGAGTGACAGACTTGATGACACCATTTCTGTAGGTCTGTTCTCCAATCACGAGGTCTTCGGCAGGTAGTGATGACGAAGTCATGGGCAATAGAACTGCCAAAAGGACGTAGAGGATATATGTTCTCATAGAGAGGTGCCTTTCGTCTCTATCGTCATCTCCTTCCGTCAAATTTAATATTAAAGCGGCATGAATGGAGGGTAGGGTCGTATCTATTCTTTTGTTTATTGTGGAAGAACTGATTGCCAAATGGGCTCCTTTGGCGTCAGATTTTTGATCTTTATGGAAGTTTTAGCTTGGGTTATTCTTGGGGTTTTGTCTCTGACGGGACTTATTGGAACTATTTTGCCATTCTTGCCGGGGGCGGTCATCATTCTAGTTGGTGCTGTTCTTCATAAAATGATTCTGCCTGGGGCTCTTTCCTGGTGGATGATTGGTTTTTTGATTTTCTTGGTGTTGATCGAGAGATTGGTTGATTTTCTTGGGTCAGTTGTTGGTGCAAGGTGGCTCGGGGCTACGAGGTGGGGTATTATTGGAGCGGCTCTTGGGACCATTGTGGGTCTGTTTTTTGGTCTGATCGGCTTGATCATTGGGCCAATTCTCGGAGCATTTGTTGGGGAGATTGTCTTTGCCAAGAGAGAGATTGGTTCATCGGCCAAGGCAGGAGTGGGTGCAGGCCTTGGAATAGGCATTGCAACGTTGGCGCGATTTGCCGTGGCGTTGCTGATGATCGCTCTTATTGCTTTTGATCTGATCGCCTGAGTTAAGCGATTTGGCTGATCAATGAGTGTATTGTTTCAGCGCCTCAAATACATTTTGAGGGACAAATTGGCTAATATCAGCCCCATATCGATTTACCTGTTTGATTAGGTGGGAACTGGTATAGCTATAAGCGTCCTTGGTCATCACGAAGATCGTTTCAATATCGCTGTTTAAGTGGCGGTTCATGAGGGCCATTTGAAATTCAATCTCGAAGTCCGTCAGAGCTCTTAATCCTCGGATGATGGCGTGGGCTTCCTGGGAATGAGCAAAATCAACCAGAAGGCCATCAAAACTGATGGCAGATACGTGAGAGAACTCCGAAAGATTCTCTTCG
>CAXMUM010000053.1:0-10792 GCA_964196585.1 uncultured Opitutaceae bacterium | reverse complement strand
TCACTGAGTTGTTTGCCGATTCGATGGACAGGGTTTAGAGCTGTCATGGGCTCCTGGAAAATCATTCCAATCTGTCCTCCCCGTATTTTCTGCATTTCCTCAATGGAGAGCGAGGCTAGGTCGCGTCCTTTAAAGAGAATTTTTCCGCCAAGCAAATGTCCCATAGGTTGTGGAAGCAGTCTCATGATAGAAAGAGCGGTAACACTCTTTCCGCAGCCGGACTCTCCAACGATCCCGAGAGTTTGTCCCTGTTTAATGTCGAAGCTAACGCCATCAACTGCGGTCACTTGGCCGGCATCGGTATCAAAGGCTGTAACGAGATCTTGTACGTCGAGAAGAACCTCTTGAGAAGTTAATGGCTGTGATACCTTTTCCAAACTGGGAGTCATTAGGGTTAGGTTTGGAGACTCAGTTTCGTTTATGCTGGTCGTAGATTTTGAGGACCTTATCGAAAGAGTCTCCGTTTTTTAGGGCGCGTAGAGTTTCCTCTCGCTCGTTTCCTTCCATCCAGTCGACTCGAAATTCACGAGGCTGACGGCTTTGCAGTAGATTAAAATCTTCTGGGTAGTGGATCCATTTCCATTTTCCCGTTCGATAGAAAGGGCGAACCCAAGCAGGAACAAATGCCGCATAGTCGTGGAGTTTTTGTGCCAGCTGATGGGACAGTTCTTTAATTTCTGCTATATCGGAACTAATGCGATAACGATCAATTAAAGCATCAATTTCTTTTTCGTTGGTCATGGTTAGATTATTTGTATTTGGTTTCGGTGTTCCGTCTTCCCTCAATGCATTATCGGAGTGAAAAGGTTCCCAATAACGTGGATACATTTCGACTGCAGTGTTTAGGGCCACGAAATGAATCTGATGCTTTTTTTCAGAAACGAGTTTAAACCCGGTTGTCGAATCCATGATATCGAGTTTAAGCTCCAGGCCGGCTTTGGCGGCTTGCTCTACGATAATGGTAAGAGGTGCCTCGAGTGTTCTATAACCGGTTGTCAGACTAAAAGAAAGCCGTTCTCCTTGCTCATTCACCAAAATACCGTCGGAACCTCTCTCTTTAAATCCGACTCTGGCAAAGGCTTCGAGGGCTCTTTCGACATTGAATGGTCTAGCCTTTAGAGTGGGGTGAGAAAAATCGGCATATCCATCGGAGACTGTTTTCATTCGTGCATAATCTCCTCGGAAATACTCTTTATTTACCAAATCAAAATTACTGGCATAGTTGATGCCAATGCGTATATTTGAATCATTCAAAAGGGGTTGATATGAGTTTATTCTCAGCCCCCAGGTTGGTCGAGGCGTTTCATTATAAAAGGTGATTTTGTGAATAAATCCGTTTTCGACCAGTCTGTGAGTGTCTGGAAGTTTTTCGTACCAATATTCCGGTAGGCCCAATCCAAAGGCATCGAGGTCTCCCCGGAGGAACGTTTCAAAGGCTTTGCTGGGGTCGCGAATGACTTCGTAGTTTAATTTATCGTAGTTAAAGCGGTAGCGAAAGAATTTGAGGTCTTTGCCCCACCATTCTTTATTCCTGCGCATAATGATCGAATGACCTTTGTTTATATCTTTGGGATTAACGGTGTATGGGCCTGTTGTGGGTTCGAATTTCCATTGATAGTCTGTGATATAATTTTCTCCAAAGTTTTGATAAAAATGTTGAGGAACAGGTTTGTTTTCTAGAAAACGAAGGATATCGGGTTTGGCAGAACTTAGCGTGATCGAGAAGGTGAGGTCATCGTATTTAGTTATGTTTGTATAATTGGTTTCAAATTTATATTGGTCATTGTACCAAGGAGCGTGGAGATGAGGACTCTGCATGAAGTAAAACATGAAGAAAAAATCATCAGTTCTTACGGGAACACCATCTGAATAAGTGGCTTGGGGGTTTAACCGAATATAGACAGTTTTTGCTTCCCAGTCGATAGCCCACTCCTTGGCGAGGCCAGGGTACCAGCGGCCAGGCACACTGGGATGTGGGTGGGCTAACATTACGCAATTGTAATCAAGTATTTGACCCCGGAATGATCCATTGGCATCTGTTCCGACAAAACGAAGGGTTCTGGGAAAATCTGATATTTGATCGTAGTATGTGCCTCCTTTTTTGGCACGAGAAGAACCGATGTCAGGTAAGTCACTACCATTACTCCAATTCAAATTCTGTGGAAGGTTTTCGACTGAATTGAAAACAAATCTTTTTGGGGAGGCTTTGTAATACGCCTGAACTTCTTGATTGAAATCTGACTGTATTGTTTTAGCAGAGTCATCGTTTTCTTTTGAACTACAACCTTGGAAAAGAATAAGACCTAACAGGGGCAAAAGGACTGTAAGGAGGGATTTTGATTTCGATGTATGCATGAATTTATTGGTAAGTGGTGAATTTTTTGGGATCAAAAGCTTCGCGAATCGCTTCGCCGATGAAGGTTATTAAAACGAGGACAGTGACCATTGCGCAAAAGGCAGACATGACAATCCACGGGGCGTATAAATTTCCAGTACCTTGTCTCAGTAATTCGCCCCAGCTGGGAGAAGGTGCTGGTAGACCAAATCCAAGAAAGTCGAGAGCTGTGAGGCTGGTGATAGCGGCGGCTATGGTAAAGGGCATGAACGTTACCAAAGTGGAAAGGATATTTGGCAAAATGTGATGGAAGAGAATCCGGGGAGTATTGGCTCCAATCACCTGAGCTGCTGCAATGTAATCCCTTTCCTTTTCACGATAAGTCGCGGTTCTCATGTAGTAAGTGATCGATGTCCATGAGAAGACGGCTGTAATAAAAAGAAGGATACCGAGGTTTGGTCTGATAATGGATGCGATAATAATGACGACAAAGAGACAGGGTATGTTGGACCAGATTTCAATCAGGCGTTGAATCAGAAGATCAAAGGTACCTCCCCAATATCCCATGGCACATCCAATGGTAATGCCAACCAGATAAACAAATATCATGAAGCTTAACGAGAATACCATGGCTGTACGGAAGCCATAAAAAAGCCGTGCGAGGATATCTCTTGCTGTAGTGTCGGTACCTAAAAAGTGTAGTTGATCAATGGAGGGTGGGCGGGCGGATTTTTCGTCTTCTCTAAAGTCGTTTTCAAGAGGGTTGTAGGGAACTATTGGCATGAGGATCCAGTTGCCAGCTTTTTCATCCTTAAATTTTTCTTTTAGGTGTCGGTAATCAGCTTCATACGAGTAATTTTCTCCAAAAAGGTTTCCCGGGTTCTGGGCAGTATAAGTTGGGAAATAGAAGGTTCCCTTGTAATGGACGATGAGAGCTTTGTTGTTAACGAGTAGTTCTCCAATCAATGAAAGCCCCAGTAAAACAGCAAAAATCAAAAACGAATAATAACCACGCTTGAGCGAATAAAATCGTTTAAGTTTTTTCTGAGTTAGAGGATTGAACTTCATTTCTTTGGTTTATTTGAAGCGAATTCTTGGGTCAGTGAGAGCCACAAGAACATCTGAAATGATATTGCCAAGTAGAAGCAGAAAGGAGCTCAGTAAGAGAATACCCATGACGACAGGATAATCTCTTTGGGTGATGGATTCATAACCTAGTAGTCCAAATCCGTTGATGTCGAAGATGAATTCGATAAGAAAGGAACCGGTGACAAAGAGCACAAAATTATGTCCAAAATTCGTTGCCAGAGGAATGAGTGAATTTCTCAGTGCATGCCGGGTGACTGCTTTTCGAAAGGAAAGTCCTTTAGCGATGGCCGTCCTAACATAATCAGCGGAGAGATTATCCATGAGATGGTTTTTCATCAGCAGGGTAACGAAGGTAAAGCTTCCGACTAAATAACAGATGAGCGGAAGCGTGGTGTGCTGGATGAGGTCACTGACTTTACCCCAAAACCCCAAGTCTTCAAACCCTCGACTAATGAAACCTCCGCTTGGAAACCAGCCCCATCGAGACGCCGGAAAAACCACCAGAAAGGCTCCCAAAACATAACCGGGAATAGCATAACCGATAAATACCAATACAGAACTGAGAGTGTCGAAAGCTGTATTATGTTGAACTGCTTTAATAATCCCTAAGGGGATGCAGATACTATAGGTAAGGATAAGAGTAACGAATCCAAAGTAGATCGAGATGGGAAACCTCTCCAAGATCATCTTTAGGACTGGATCGTTGTAACGATAGGAGGTTCCGAGATCTCCTCTTACAACTTTCCCTAACCATTCTGCATAGGCAATTGGCCATGGTTTATCGAGGCCGTAAAATTCTTTGAGTTGCTGAATTTGATCCTCCGAAAGAGCTGTATTACCAGTTAGATTGCTTCCGCTGCCACCTCCTGAATCAACCATTTGTGCTTCCATCAATGCTTGTTCGATAGGACCGCCGGGAACAAATCGAGTGATGGCAAAAACAATCAGGGTAATTCCCAGAAGGGTCGGAGGAATAAGGAGAAGTCGCCTAATAAAGTAATCGCGCATATGGAAAACCTGAAATCTTTAGGATAGAGGGTAGTCAGCTTTGGTGGAATCTCCAGTTGTTTTGTTTCTTTCCCATGTGTAGCAATGCCATACTTAATCTCGATGGGCAGAGAAACTGGATATTTCGTCTAAGTGAATGCAGGCGGCTGCATGGTTCTCCTCGGTTTGGGTAAGAGTCGGAATTGTGTTGGCGCACTCTTTCGTCGCGTAGAGGCATCTGGGGTGAAAGCTGCAGCCGGATGGAGGATTGATCGGTGAGGGTGGATCACCTGGGAGAACGGTGCATTCTCTTGCTCGTTCTTTGTTAGGGTCTGGAACCGGAATGGCACTGACAAGCGCTCGAGTATAGGGGTGACGAGGGTTTTCGATGATGTCGATTGCACTCCCAATTTCTACTATCTTTCCCAGGTACATGACCGCAATGCGGTCGGAGATGTGTTTAACGACAGAGAGATCGTGAGCGATAAAGATGATGCTCAAATCGAACTCTTTTCGTAATTCACTGAGTAGATTGAGTATCTGTGCCTGGATAGAAACATCGAGAGCCGAAACTGGCTCATCGGCAACGATGATGCTCGGGTTTAATGCGAGTGCCCGAGCGATGGCAATCCTCTGTCGTTGCCCACCTGAAAATTCATGGGGGTATTTTCGCATGAGCCTTGGTGCTAACCCTACTTTTCCCATTAGGATTGAGACTTCCTGGCTGACGCTCTTTCGTGTGCAACGATTGTGAGCTATTAGGGGCTCTGCCAATGTGTCAAAAACAGTCATACGAGGGTTTAGCGAGCCGTATGGATCCTGAAAGATCATTTGGAGATCAGTTCTCATCTCCTTGAGTTTGTCTGAGGGAAGATTATTAATGGGTTTATCCTTAAATTGGATGGTTCCCTCTGTAGGTGGAATGAGCTGGATGATGCTGCGTGCGAGGGTGGATTTGCCACAGCCGGATTCTCCAACGAGGCCAAGAACCTCTCCTTTTTCCAAAAAAAGGTTAATTCCATCAACTGCTTTCACGGTCCCAGTCTGATGTTTAAAGATGAAACCGGAATAAACAGGGAAATGGGTCTTTATGTTTTTTAACTCAAGTATTTTTCCGGCCATTTCTTGATAAAGTCTATGAGGATGATTGAGCAGTTAAGATATCACTTCTTTGAACGCGTAAGCAGGCGCTATAGTGATCTTCATCAACGAGCTTCAGGCACATTGGAGTGCTGTGACATTCTTCGGCTACTTGAGAGCAGCGGGGGGCAAAAGGGCAGCCTTTCATTGTTTTTGAGAGATCGGGAGGCAAGCCGGGGATAGTGAAAAGGTCTTCTCCTTTGGGCTGTAGTGATGGAATTGATTTCTGCAGAGATTCCGTATAAGGATGCCGAGTATTGTAATAAATGTTTGAGGTATTGGACGACTCTACAATGCGTCCCGCATACATGACTTGAACTCGATCACATAAACCCGCGACGACACCTAGGTCGTGTGTGATGAATATTACAGCCATGTTATGTTCTTTTTGCAGTTTCTTGATGAGCTCAAGGATTTGGGCTTGAACGGTGACATCCAGCGCCGTTGTTGGTTCGTCTGCTATGAGGAGTTCAGGCTGAGTAATTAGTGCCATGGCAATCATTACTCGTTGGCGCATGCCTCCAGAAAATTCATGTGGGTAAGAATAAATACGCTCGGAAGCATCTTGTAGGCCGACTTCATCAAGTGCGGCGATCGCTTTTTTTAATGCTTCTTTTCGGCTGATTTTTTCGTGGATAATGAGTGGTTCGATAAGTTGATCGGAGACTCTTAGGTAAGGATTGAGTGATGTCATCGGATCCTGAAAGATCATGGAAATACGCTTACCTCTAATCGATTTTAGCTCTTTGGGTGTGCCTTTTAGAAGATCTGTTCCATCAAAGATCGCTTTTCCTGATTCAATTTTGCCCGGAGGTTGGGGGATGAGTCCCATGAGAGAATAGCAAGTAACAGACTTACCCGATCCAGACTCTCCTACGATCCCGAGTGTCTCACCTCGTTCTACTGTAAAAGAAACATCGTTGACTGCTCTTACCACCCCATCTCGAGTATAAAAGGATGTTTTCAGGTTTTCGACGGAAAGAAGCGGCATGGGATTCTGCTAAACTGAGGGTCTTAAGTTAAGGTATTAGATAAGTTCAGCAACGAAAAATCGGTTTTTCAAGGAGTGGGCTCCATGGTTTGGAGAAAGAGGGGCTGGTTATATTCCTGGATTATGGTGATCACGTTAAAGAGGATCTCCCAGGATTGAATTTTGTATGCGGCTCATGCTTGCCTGGATGGCTTGTTTAACTTGTCTCGGTTGCAGGTCGCTCAAGTGAGTTGCCCCGGTTGGTTGGCTGTGAGGAGGTTGGATGACTTGCGTGGAACCGGCATACACAGGTCCGGTGCGAATCGGATTTGAAGGTCCGTAAAGTCCAATGACAGGAACTCCAAGTGCGTTGGCAAGGTGAAGGTTCCCATCATCGTTTCCAAGAACAATGGAACATTTTTTTAGAAGGTGGGCTGTTTCAATCAGAGAAATCTGCCCTGCTAAATTGTGAACACTTTCTTTGGGGACACCTTGCGTCATTTGATGGACATTTAGTCGATCAAATGAATTTCCGAAGAATACGAAATGAAGGAAAGGGAGTTCTCGAGAAAGGTCGTGAAGAAGCTGTTTCCAATGACCGATTGGCCAGCATTTTGTTTGGTTGTATTCTACTCCAGAAATAATGCCAATAAGTGTGGTTTTCGGAAGATCCAAGTGGGACGGAAGGTCGCCTTCCTGGATTTCCAATGGACTGAAATCGGGCTTTTCTAGGAGGCCAAAATGGTGAAGGAACATTTCCCAAATTCTGGATTGGTGTAGTGTTCTTTGATCGAGCTCTTGAGGGACGTTCCATGTATGGGTTAATAGAGGACGTTGGCGGCCGTTTATTTCGATGCCGAATCGTTGGCGAGCTCCGATGAGCCATGCTTCAATGTCGTGCCGGATAGATGAGGGAAAAATGATTAACGTATCTGGATATTGGATTCGCCATTTGAAAATTTTGAGGAAGGACTTGATGTTTCGGTCTGGCAGAGAGAGGAATTCATCACCAATCTTAAGGCATTTCAATAGCGGGATATAACGGCTCCTCGAAATGAGTGTCAGTTCCCCATCGGTCCTTGCTTTTCGCAGCGCACGTATCGAAGGAATGATTCGAAGTATTTCATCGAGTTGAGCTGGCAACCGGATCCAAAATTTTGTGGTTTTCGCTGGTTCCTGAGTTTTACTTATGAGGGTGCGTTTCGATTGAATCCGGAATCGTTTTTCTGGGACATACTGTGTTCGCCAACGATCATGGAGCCATAACCAGGAGCTGCAGGTGCTATCGTTGGATCGAAGGAGATTCTCGAGCCATGAGTTGAGGTGGTTAGTTATGTTCTCTGATTTCGAGGGAATTTCATGAATTTTTACTCGAAGCGAATAATGCCAAAAAGCGATTCTCTCGGTATGGATGGTAGTGACAATGGTATTGAATTTTTCTCCGAGTAAACCCGGGAGCTCAGTGGTTGAGGTGAGGCGGTCAAAGAAAAGAGAGAGTGTTCCAAGGTCTCCTGCGTTTTGGTCGAATAAGACTCCGTATCCACCTCCTGCGCGGAGTATTTTCATGCCTTCGCTGAATCCCTGGCGACGACTCAGCAGACTCATGCCAAATTTTTCACGGGAATTAACAACCCATTGATTCAGTTTTTTGTTTTTTAAAGGACGGTAAACAACCCCAACTTTTGGAAATGCATGATCCAACTGCCCAGGAAAGGTTGTCATGAGTTCCCATGCACCAAGATGGGGTGAGCACAGGAGAAAAGGGCGCTTGCCATCGGCAATTTTTTTCAGAGTTTTCCGAGTTTTGGGTGGTATATGGAGCATGCTGCTTATCCTGTCCTTGCTGAGGAAAGGGATAATGAGCCCGAGCATTCCGGTTTCCACTGTTTGACAGCAGCTTTGTAAGGCGATGCGTCGTCTCCAATTATGTTTGGACTCGGGAAAGCAGTGAAATAGATTTGAAAGGACAATGCGTCTTCGCGATGGAAGAGCGTAATAGATGAAATAACCAAGGCTATTGGATATTGCTCTCGGTAGGAATTCAGGAGAATACACCAAGAGGGAACCAATAACTTTCAGAAGAAAAATCACTTAGACACCTTCTTATTTTTTAATGCCAATGTTCTGTAATCCAGGGTGTTGGGCGAAGAAATTTCCAGCGATGGTTGCTTTTTCCTTTAATCGCATCGTGAGGATTCGGGTTTCCGTGAAAGACAATGATTTTAGCACCCTCTGGAATGGATGGAGCTTCCCAAATACCTTTCAAACCTTTAGGCATGCAATGGCGCTTAAAGCTCCTGCACCATGTTGCAGGCCAATAGATGACCTGAGTGGTTTCCATGACTTTGGATGTGAGGTAAGCCTGTTCGTTACGAAATTGCTTCCGAACTTCCGGAAGATGAGTAATGAAGTAATCGAGGACTTCTGGATGTGCGCCAATCTCCCAGCGATAAACGGAAGAATTTCCTGTGGGCCTGTTGGGCCGAAGCCAATCGTGGATGATGCAAAAATCACCAGGGTGTTCGAAAAGGCAGTCAATGTTGTCGATGATGAGGATGTCGAGATCGAGGAAAAGGGTTGTCCCTTCCAGGTTAGCGAGAGTCGCCCCCATGGTAGAAAGCTTATTCCAACCGCGTTCTGGTGCATCTGCAGGGAGTTTCATTTCGGGAAGAGGAAAAACTTCGATTTCGGGAACAAAGCCAGAGGAGTCATCCGTGAAGCAGATAAAACGGTGAGGAATCGTTAAGTGTCTCTGCACCATTGAGTGAAGTTTATTGACATAATCGGCGCCGTATTTGGTGCCCCATTTCATGCAAATGATATTGGCCATTTTGTGCATGTGAAAGCAGGTGGAGAAAGGTGTCCAGTCTATATGGATTCGCGGAAGTTGAAAAACGGGCAGGTTAGACAGTCGCATTTGTATGATTGTGCCTTGACCCACAATTTTAGGATCCACATGTTTGAGAGTTTCCATGATCGACATCAAAGCCCTCCGAGAAACCCCTGGAGTCATTAAGGATGGGGTAGCCAGAAAGAAATTTGAATGTAATATCGATGCTGTCCTAGAGCTCGATACGGTTCGTCGTGAGAAGATAGGAGAGGCCGAAGTAGAGCGATCCAAGCAGAAAGCTACCAATCAGGAAATGGCGGCCTTGCAAAAAGGTTCTCCTGAATTTCTGGAGAAAGTGAAGGAGATGAAGGTGATTGCAGGTGGGGTGAAGGCATTGGAAGCAGAGGCTAGGGAAGCAGACGAAGCTTTTCAGGCCGCGTTTATGTCTATTCCCAATATTCCAGATCCAAGCGTGCCAGACGGAAAAGATGAAGAAGAGGCTGTGACGGTCGCTAGTTTCGGAGATATCGATAAATATGAAAAGGCGATACCTCATTTTGATATTTCCTGGTTTGAACAATTAGTCGATTTCAGCCGTGGGGTTAAAGTAACTGGGGCAGGTTTTCCCTTCTATGTTGGGGACATGGCTCGATTGGTTCGTAGTTTGATTCAATTCTTTCTAGATGAGGCCGCGAATGCAGGTTATGTAGAGGTATCTCCTCCTCTTGTTGTTAATGCCGCGAGTGCTACCGCCACAGGCGCACTGCCAGACAAAGAGGGTCAAATGTATGTGGATATTAAGGAGGGTCTTTATTTAATCCCGACTGCCGAAGTTCCCGTAACGAATTATTTTCGAGATGAAATTCTGAATCTGGAAAACTTGCCTGCAAAGAGGGTGGCGTATACACCGTGTTTTCGTCGAGAAGCTGGAAGCTGGGGTGCACATGTTCGTGGGCTGAATCGATTGCACCAGTTTGATAAAGTTGAGATTGTTCAGTGGACAGAGCCGAGTAAAAGCCTGGATGCATTGGAGGAAATTCGTGGGCATTCCGAGAGTCTGCTTAAGAAATTAGATCTGCCATATCGGGTTCAGTTAATGCCTGCTGGAGACATCGGTTTTCCGCATAGCAAACAGTATGATTTGGAGGTCTGGGCTGGAGGTCAAAAGCGGTGGCTTGAAGTATCAAGCTGCTCATCATTCACTGATTTTCAGGCACGAAGAGCGAACATTCGTTTTCGCCGAGATGAGGGAGGAAAACCGGAGTTTGTTCATACTTTGAATGGCTCGGCGTTGGCAATTCCACGTGTTTTGGCGGCTATATTGGAAAATAATCTGCAGGAGGATGGTCGAGTAAAGGTTCCTGCGGAATTGACCAAATGGTTTGGCAAAGAATATCTTACTGGTTCTTAAGGAGCCTAAGCCACTTGATGGTTGCTTTGT
>CAXMUM010000052.1:10821-11112 GCA_964196585.1 uncultured Opitutaceae bacterium | reverse complement strand
GGCAGTGGTTGAGCCAAGTGTTGTTTCGGCAAAGCCAGGTGACAGCTTTCAATTTGAGCGTAAGGGCTATTTCTGTGTGGACCTAAAAGATTCGACGTCGGAAAAACCGGTGTTTAACCGGACGGTTACGTTGCGGGATTCCTGGGCGAAGAAATAGCGAGGTGGAGTGGAGTTTTTTGGACAGGATAAACAAGATCAATTGAATCTGTTTTTTGGCTGTTTAATTTGTGGTAATGGTATCTCAAATCTGTGACGGAGCTGGAGCGGAGATGGTGAAGCAATAGACTACTT
>CAXMUM010000052.1:0-10811 GCA_964196585.1 uncultured Opitutaceae bacterium | reverse complement strand
CAGTTTTGGGCTGTTTCTGAAAAGTAGAAATCCTGTGAATCTTGTAGATCCCGTCTAAAGTTTCTGGATGAGGATCTATTTGCTCTTTGCTTGGTTTGAGCGGGATTCGACCCAATCGATAAGTGCTTCGTCATCGTCTTCGAAACGCCAGGCTGCACTGAGGAATTCAGCAGGATGAATGTCATGTTGTTTGAAGAAGTGTCTGTCACCACCGCAGGAATACATGATGTCTTCCTGCATTTCACCTCTCAATTTTGCCCTTGTTTTGGGTATTAATCGTGGTAACCAATCAATGCCACGAATAGAGTCGGTTTTGGCTGGTAGGGAAGCTGTAGGGACCGTTCTGCCTGTCGGCTTCCCGTTGAGTTTTGTTAGGAAATAATCGCGGCAAATAGCCTGGATCATCTGAAAAGTTTCGTAGTCGGGCTCTCCGTAATTGTGGAGGTCTTCTGCAAAGTCGTAAAGGTCCTGGGCTCTGGAATTGATGGATGCCAAAAAAGTGAGTTCTTCCTCGGTGAAATAGGTCGAAGCGCCTCGTTTCCCTTCCATATAGAGTGAGACAGCTTTGTCGTAGATAGTCTTTAGTTCTTGCTGGTAATTGTAGTGGCCCATGGACGGATAAATGCACTAATTGACAATACGAAAATCAATTTGTCGCTTGAAGCGGTCAACTCGCTCGGTAGCTACAGTGATTTTCTGGCCGACTTCATAACTTTTTCGAGAACGTCGACCTACAAGGGTATTTGTCTTTGGGTCTAGTCTGTAGAGGTCGCCTCTCAGAGTGGAAATATGGACCATTCCAAAGGCCATTGATTCGACGAGTTCGACAAAGAGGCCATGATTGCGGATGTCGGTGATAACAGCTTTGAATTTGGTTTTCTGGGACTTACTTAACTCACGTTCAAAGAATTCTATCATTTTTATTTTGATAGATTCTCGCTCGGCTTCGGTGCTGTTTTGTTCTGACTGGCTAAGATGTTCTCCTAGGCTTTGTACTCTGGAGGCCTTGTAATTGATGGAGGCCCCGACGACGGGTGGATGATTATGGACCTTGGTAAGATAGGTTGCGAAAACCCGATGGGTGACAAGATCCGAGTAGCGTCGGATCGGAGAAGTGAAGTGAGTGTAGTTTTGCTTGTGCAGCCCGTAATGACCATCGGGAGAGGAGCGATAGCAGGCGCGCTTCATGCTGCGGAGAAATTGAACTTTGAGCAGGTGCCCCTGAGGATGTGTTTTGATGACTTTGAGTAGCCGAACCACTTCCTTACGGTTGGTGAGATCGCCCGCTTTGAGCCCGAATGAACGGAGGTGCTCACGTAGCTCCTGGAGCTTTTCTTCATCGGGTTTATCGTGGACACGATAAACGCAGGGCAATCGGGCATTTTTCAGTTCTTTGGCTACAATCTCATTGGCAATGAGCATGAACTCTTCGATCAGTTGGTGGCTTTCGTCTTGTTCGATGCGTTCGAGACGATCGGCATAGCCTTTTTCATCAACGAATATCTTTGTCTCCGGCATGTCGAGATCCAGACTTCCTTTGCGCATCCGGTCTTCTCTCAATTTTGATGCAAAGGACCAAAGAAGGCGTACCCATTTTTTAAGGTCGTTTAGCTCTTTGTTGGAAAGTGTTTTGAGAGATCTTCCAGTGGATCCGGTTTGGTGAGAGGGGGGGAGAGGGAGGTCTTTGATTTTCTCAAGATCGTCTTCTTTAAGAAAGGCGTATGCTTGATGGTAGGTCAGGCGCTTGGAGCTTCGGATAACGGAATTCGCAAATTCGATGTTTTTGATCTTCTTCTCCTTAGAGAAGGTAAGCAGGACGGTCTTGGTTAGACGATCCTCCTCTTCTTTTAAGCTACAGAGCCCGTTTGAAAGGACTCGTGGTAGCATGGGGATGACTGTACCTACGAGGTAGGTAGAGTTTCCACGCTTATGCGCTTCATTATCGAGGATGGAGCCGGGATGAACATAGGCGCTAACGTCTGCAATATGGATTCCTATTCGGCATTCCTTTTTATCGAGGATTTCGACAGATAGGGCATCGTCAAAATCTTTGGCATCGTCTGGGTCGATCGTGAAGGTAGGGATGGAGCGTAGATCGAGTCTGTTTTTTCGATCTTTGGCTGTGACGGTTGTTCCAATGGATGCGGCTGCCTGTGAAACGGATTTTGGGAATTCTGTTTCGAGATTGAATTTATGGTAAATCCCTTTGAGTTCTGCCTGGGGTTCATAGGTTCGACCAAGCCTCTCGATGATTTTACCTTCAGGATTGATGTGCCTCTGGGTCCATTCATGAAGTTGGACAACGACTTTATCTCCAATAGCTGGACGTGGCTTGAGATTTGATTTCGCGGGACTGGGAACATAGATATCGCTGATGATTCTCGGGTCATCGGGAACGACAAAATGGAAGAGTTTCGATTTTTGAAGATTTCCAACGATGGTTGTTCGGGCTCTTTCCAGAATCCGAATGACTCTTCCGGTGGGCTCATCAGTCCTTTGATTTGCGGGTGGTTTTCTTCGATTACCAGATTGTTTCTTTTGTTTGGCTTCGTAGTGGGTGTGTAGCCTTACGACCACATGATCACCATGCATGGCCACGCCTGTATCTTCGGCATAAATCTGGACTTTTGGTTTGGCTTCGTCGTCGGGGATGAGAAAAGCAGAACCGGTCTGGCGGAACATGATGCGCCCAGTGATAAGATCGGCATCCTGTGGTAGGCAGTAACAGTCCTTTTTGATGCGAACGATTTCTCCTTTCCCGAGGAGGCTTTTCAGCTCAAAATCCAGATTTCGCTGCTCTTTCTTTTTAAGGCCGAGGGTGTCTGCCAGTTGGGCTGAATTTAGGGGAACGTAATCGGCTTCCCGCATTAAATTCAGGATGAGTGATTTTAATTTCATTTTGATGTTCCGCTATTACAGCGTTTTGGATGGATTTGGCCAGCGCATCTATCGAGAGGGTATCTAAAATTTTTCAATATGTGAAGGTGAGTTCCTGGCAAAAAGTAGCATAGGGCAGCTTACTGTAAAGCGAACTAGAAATAGATAGACAGTGAGCCAGCACTGGGAATTTCTTTTTTGGTCGCATCTACTTGGGATAGATTCCTTTATCTCCATCAGCTGTGTTCTATCTAGAGGGGCTTGCACGGCTCGATCTGTAAAGATACGCCTTGCGGAATGGGAAAAATGCTTTCTGCCTTCTTTATTGATACTTTCTAGACACCCACTAAGGTGAGTATCAATGAAAATCGTTCACGCAGCAAGTGAGATGTTTCCTCTGGTTAAAACCGGTGGGTTAGCTGATGCCGTAGGGGCTTTAACCAAGGCGTTGGCTGGATTCGGTCATGAGGTGGCTGTATTCCTGCCGGGGTATAGAACTGTGTTAGAGCATCCGATGTTTGCCAAGGCTGCCAAACACTTGATGGTTCAGGTCGAATTGGGCGATGAATTTTTACAGGCGGATGTCTATAGGCTTTCTCTTGGAAAGAGGTTAACCCTCTATGTGATTCGAAGAGATGAATTTTATGATAGATCCCATCCATATGGGTGTGAGGGTAGGGATTACGATGATAACGATCGTCGGTTTATCTATTTCTGCAAGGCGGTGGTTGAGGTTTTGCGGGTTATCGACTTCAAAGCGGATGTCGTGCATTGCCATGATTGGCAGACTGGATTGTTGCCAGCATTGTTGCGCATGGAAGAGGGAAAACTGCGGGATACCTTGGCCTTAAAAACGGTGGTTACGATCCACAATATAGCGTTTCAGGGGATTTTCCCAAAGAAGTCCTTTTCTCTAGCAAATCTCCCCGAGGATTTGATGGGGATTGATGGGATAGAATTTTATGGGCAGATTAATATGCTCAAGGGTGGAATTTTGTTTGCGGACAATGTGACCACTGTGAGCCCAAACTATTGTGAGGAGATTCAGACACCCAAATTTGGGTGTGGCTTGGAGGGTGTGATTCAGACGAGGGCTGATGATTTGGCAGGCTTTATCAATGGTGTGGACACGGATGTCTGGAGTCCTAAGACGGATCCTCTTTTGCCAGAAAACTACTCTGCCATGTCTTTGAGAGGGAAGGAGGCGTGTCGCAGAAATCTATTGGGAAAGAATGGATTTTCTGCAGATTATGAAGGACCTATTTATGGAATGGTTTGTCGGTTGGCCGAGCAGAAGGGTATCGATTTGCTGCTGTCGGTTAGAGAATTCTTCATCAAGGGGGATTGTCGTTTAATCATTCTGGGTTCTGGCGATACAAAATACGAGGATGCCTTACGTAAGCTGGTGGAGGCCCATCCTGAGAAAATATCCCTATCGACTGCGTTAGATGAGGAGGCGAGTCACTTGATCGAATCGGGTTCCGATTTCTTTTTGATGCCTTCGATCTTCGAACCTTGTGGCCTTAATCAGATGTACAGTCAGTTGTATGGGACGATTCCACTGGTTTCTAGAGTCGGAGGATTGGTTGATACTGTTATCGATCTCGAAAAAGAACCAGCGAATGGCACGGGGATTATGTTTGCCCCTAAGACAAAGAACTTTCTGAAAGCCTTACGGGCATCGCATAAACTATTTCAAGATAAGGCTCAGATGGGTAAGGTCATAAAAGCCGGAATGAAAAGAGATTTTTCCTGGAAAAAGGCGGCAAAAGCTTATGAAGGCCTTTATCAGGATGTGATTTAGACAGCTTCTTTTGGAAAATGCCTGACTTATATTGACTATTGAACCTGATTAACCCAATTTAAAAAAATCATTTTGATTTAACATTAACTGATCGATCCTATGGCAACAGCATTTCCTGATATTATCTCCGCAGTCGGAAACACTCCTCTCGTTAAACTCAATCGCATTGCTTCCGGGCTGGAAGCCAATATTTATGTGAAGTGTGAGTTCTTCAATCCCTTGTCTAGTGTGAAAGATCGAATCGGTAAGGCGATGATTGAAGCTGGTGAGCGTGAGGGCAAGTTGGGGGCAGGTAGCGTAGTCGTTGAACCTACATCTGGAAATACCGGAATTTCTTTGGCATTTGTTTGTGCCTCAAAGGGGTATCGTTGTATTTTGATTATGCCTGACACTATGTCGATGGAGCGGCGCATTCTTTTGAGGATGCTCGGTGCTGAAATCGTTCTTACTCCGGGTGCTGAGGGAATGAAAGGCGCTATCGCTAGATCCGAAGCGGTTGCTAATGAAATCGGGGAGAAAGCTTTCATCCCGAGTCAGTTTGATAATCCTGCAAATCCAGAGGTTCATCGTAAAACCACGGCTGAAGAAATCTGGGATGCGACAGAAGGCAATATTGATGCTTTTGTTGCCGGTGTCGGAACAGGTGGAACGATAACGGGTGTGGCAGAGGTGATTAAGTCTCGCCGCGAGTTACTTTCCGTAGCGGTCGAACCTGAAGCGAGTCCAATTCTTTCTGGCGGAAAACCGGGTCCTCATAAAATTCAAGGAATCGGAGCTGGGTTCATTCCTGGTAACTTGAACGAATCGATTGTAGATGAGGTTTTGACTGTCAGTAATGATGTTGCTTTTGATATCGCTCGAAAGGTCTCCTTGACTGATGGATTGGCTGTAGGGATTTCTTCTGGCGCAACGATAGCCGCTTCTCTCAAATTGGCAGAACGTGCCGATATGGCAGGCAAGACAATCGTTTGTATTGCTGCTAGCCCAAGTGAGCGTTACCTCAGCACTCCTCTGGCAGAAACTGCCCGTGAAGAGGTGGCAAGTTAAGATTTAATCTCCAACAAAAATTATCTGAAAAGAGTGGAGATTTACCTCCACTCTTTTTTGGTTTATGTGACTTTGGCCATAATGTTGGGAATGTTTGAAAGGTGATGTTTCGAGTTGCGCCCTTTTAAATTTGCCTCAATTTAGTCCATTCACCTCCAACTGTTATGAGTATGGGCAAGAGTTTATTTCAAAAAGTATGGGATGCACACGCGGTGCGTGAGCTTTCCAATGGCCAGACACAATTGCTGATTGGGACACACCTCATTCATGAGGTTACCAGTCCACAAGCTTTCGGAATGATACGTGATCTTGGTTTAAAGGTAGCTTATCCTCACCGGACGTATGCAACGGTTGACCATATCGTGCCGACGGACCAACGGGTGCAGCCTTTTGCGGATCCTCTGGCGGATGCAATGATAACGGAGCTGGACAAGAATTGTAAGGAGTTTGGCGTTACCTACTTTGATATCGCCTCAGGTGATCAAGGAATTGTGCATGTTGTCGGGCCAGAACAGGGAATCACCCAACCGGGAACGACCATTGCGTGTGGTGATTCGCATACGTCAACCCACGGAGCATTCGGCGCGATAGCCTTTGGTATTGGGACGACGCAGATTCGTGATGTCCTTGCGACTCAGACGATAGCGTTAAGCCCTTTAAAGGTACGCCGGATCAATGTGAATGGTCATCTTCGACCAGGTGTTTATGCAAAGGATGTTATCCTGTATATTATTCGTTTATGGGGTGTTAATGGAGGGACTGGTTTTGCGTATGAATATGGTGGGGACGTCTTTGATCGGTTCTCTATGGAAGAGCGAATGACTGTTTGCAATATGTCGATTGAAGGCGGTGCTCGTGCAGGATATGTGAATCCTGACGAGACGACATTTGCGTATTTGAAAGACCGTCCATATTCCCCAAAGGGAGTGGATTGGGATGAAGCTGTGGAGCGTTGGAAGAATTTTGCCAGTGATTCGGATTGCACCTTTGATGATGTCGTGAATATCAAGGCCGAAGATATTGCACCAACGGTGACTTGGGGGATTAATCCCGGGCAGGCGATTTCTATAGAGGAGAAAATTCCAACTCCTGAGTCTGTGCCGGCGGCAGAGAAAGATGTTACTGAAGAGGCTTTGGCTTACATGCAGCTTCCAGGTGGAGAACCAATAGCGGGAACTCCCATTGATGTGGCTTTTATCGGGAGTTGTACGAATGGTCGCCTGAGTGACTTTGTAGAAGCAGCCGAATATTTAAAAGGACATAAGGTCGCATCAGGCGTAAAGGCGATAGCGGTTCCCGGTTCTCAGAGAGTAGATGTTTTGTGTAAGGCGAGAGGTCTCGATAAGGTATTCGAAGAAGCGGGCTTTGAATGGCGCGAGGCTGGATGTTCCATGTGTTTAGCGATGAATCCAGATAAGTTGATTGGTCAGCAATTATGTGCGAGCTCCAGTAATCGTAACTTTAAAGGGCGACAGGGAAGCCCAACTGGAAGAACGATTTTGATGAGTCCTGTAATGGTTGTAGCAGCAGCCGTGACGGGTAAGGTTAGCGATGCTCGCAAGGTTTTTGGTGTTCAGGAATTAGTAGAGGTTTAAAAAAATGGCTCTTGAGAAAATTACAGAGGTGGTTGGAAGGGGTGTTTCCGTTCCAGGTGATGCAATAGATACAGATAGAATCATACCTGCCCGTTTCATGAAATGTGTAACGTTTGACGGTCTGGGAGAGAATCTTTTCTACGATGTTCGCAAAAATGAAGATGGGACAGACAAGGAGCATCCCCTAAACGATCCACGTTATTTGGGTGCGACTATACTTTTGTCGGGAGATAATTTCGGGTGTGGTAGCTCAAGAGAACATGCACCGCAGGCTTTATATCGCTATGGATTCCGCGGTGTTGTTGCAGAGAGTTTTGCTGAAATCTTTTTTGGTAATTGTACGACTTTGGGAATCCCCTGTTTTTGTGCCTCAAAGGAGGATATTGCCAAGATAGCTTCTGCCGTAGCTAAAGATCCTGCTATAGAGATAACGATGGATGTTTCTGCTCAGGAAATTCGATATGCAGGCGAGGTAGTAAAGGCTTCGATTCGAGATACTGCTCTGATTGGTCTGGTAAATGGACAATGGGATGCCATTGGTGAATTGTTGGAGGCAAAGGACAAAGTGGAGGTTGTTTCGGGAGCACTGCCATATTTTGCTTCTTGATGGTTTTAAGATAATAGGGAACTTTGAGATCAAAATGAAATCATAAGAGTTACATATGTGCCCGATATCTAAAATCCTCTTTCAATTGTTGTATGTGGGAAATTCTTAAAGGAGCTGGTATTTTTGTTTATCCGTTAGGATTATGTTCGCTGGTTGGAGCGTTCATTATCTTTGAACGTCTCTATTCATTAAGGCGTACTATTATTATTCCGGAGCAATTGGTGTCGGCGATTGTTTCGGGTGAGAAAATCAAGGGAGGAGATGATTCTGTTTTGGCCCGTATCTTGGCGTTTTCAGAGGCTCATCAGAAAGATTCGGGAGCCGTCAAAGCGTTTGGTCGATTGGAAATTAACCGGATGGAAAGAGGATTGGTTTTTGTCGAAATTATTATTGGCGCTGCTCCTCTTCTTGGGCTTCTAGGAACGGTAACTGGATTGGTAACTGTTTTTGGAAATATTTCTCCTGATACGGGATTGCCTGACCAAGCTGCTTTTACGCAGGGGATTGCTTTGGCTCTGACGACAACGGTGTTGGGCATGGTGGTGGCGATACCTTGACTGGTTGGGAATGGATACCTTCAACGGAAGGTGGAGACGTATGCCATCCAGATAGATTCGTTGTTGGAACGATTGGACGCGCAAAACAGGACACAATGAGTTTACTCGCAGGTCGCCGTCGAAAGGCGGAAATCAATATCGTCCCTCTAATTGATGTGCTAACGATCCTGATTTTTTTCTTTCTGGTTAGTATGCAATTTAGGGAGATGCAGACGCTCAATTTGACCTTGCCGGATGTAGAGACAGCTGGAAAAAATGATTTTGCGAGTCCTATGGTCATCGCGATTGATAGCGAGGGTAGTCTCTATGTAAATGGGACAGAAGCTACGGATGAAATACTTGCAGAGCTTGTGAACGTTGTCAGTAGCCAGAGTACAGACATAACCGTATTGATAAAAGCGGATGAGGAGACACCTCTAAACAAGGTTACGTTTGTAATGGATACGTGTCGCAAGGTGGGATTGAATAAGATCCGCTTACAATCGAGATAGCTTCTTTGGTTTTATTCCTTTTTGTGACTATCCAGTAGGATTGTTACAGGGCCATTGTTGATGAGTTCGACATCCATGTGAGCGCCAAATTCTCCTGTTTGCACAGGCCGTTCTGTCAATTCCTCCAACCTTTGTATACTGTTTTGATAGAGAGGGATGGCATGGTCGGGTTTTGCTGCATCATTGAAAGAAGGACGATTTCCTTTTCGATTGTTTGCGAAGAGGGTAAATTGGCTGATGAGAAGAATCTCACCTTGGCTCTCCCTAATGGACCTATTCATTGCGCCCTGGTCGTCTTCGAAGATACGTAATCGAGCTATCTTTCCACAGATCCATTCCGCATCCGCAATAGTGTCTTTCTGGTGAATGCCTAAAAAGACGACGAGGCCAGCTGCAGAATGAACTATTTCGGACTCATTGATGGTAACTTTCGCTTTATGAACGCGCTGAATGACTGCTTTCATGGAAATGGAAAAATAATGTGAAAGAGGAAATTATTAAGGGCCAGTGTTCTGGATTTTGTGAAAATTATGTCAAATTACTGAGAATGAGAGGATTTTCAGTTAGGTCGATAGATCTGTCTGGTTCATCAAAGCGCGTTTTGACGTGATTTTTCGAACTTTAAGTCTCTTATATCGAAAAATTAAGGAAAAGGGCTATAGATCGTATTGGGAGATCCGATCATGATCATACGGAACTACAAGTGGTGAATCGCCACTTACAAACTTAGTATGAATAGCAGTGACCAAAAATTTCGCGTAATGATCGTTGAAGACTCGAAGGAGACCAGCGATAGGCTGGTTGCGGATCTTAACGCCCGTTGCCCTGAAGTTAAAATTGTGGGTGTTGCGGCTACTTATCCCAAAGGTATTGAGCTTTTCAGTCAGGAACGTCCAGATGCAGCCCTTCTAGATATACATATGCCGGAGGGTAATGGTATTTCTCTTTTGAAGCATATTAAAAAGGAGATGCCGGAATGTATGGTGGTGATGCTGACGAATCTTGATTTTCCGGAATTCAGAAAAGAATGCGCGATTCATGGAGCTGAAGCATTCTTTCACAAATCTGATGATTTTGAGAAAGTTCCGGGGTTTGTTGGAGGTATGGCATCGATGCATGTACCTCAACCTCAGTGAGCTTCTTAGGTTGTTGATAAGGAAAGAGACGAAAAACGTCTTCTCATTCTTGCAGCATAATTGCTTCGTCAACGTCTGCTTCGTAGTCGACTCCGTCTATCCCAAAGCCAAAAAGCCTTAAAAATTCTCTTTTATAGCCAGCCATGTCTGACTTTTCATAGAGGTTTTCGGTGGCAATCTCCGGCCAGATTGTAGCAACAGCAGATTGAACTTCCGGTTTCATTTCCAGATTATCAATGCGGACTCTGCCTTCGTCATCAAATTCCAGAGTAGCTCCACTGAAAAGCTGTGAGCGAAAGAGGCGGTCCATTTGCTCAATACAGCCTTCATGAAGGCCATTCTCTTTCATTACTTTGTAGAGAATCGAAATATAGAGTGGGACAACTGGGATGGCGGAGCTGGATTGAGTGACCAGGGCTTTGTTGACAGAGATAAAAGCAGAGCCCCGGTGATTTTTCAGGAGTGCATCAATTCGTTTGGCACTTGCACGAAGATCTTTTTTGGCGCTTCCGATCGTTCCATTTGTATAAATGGGCCAGGTGACTTCGGGGCCGATGTAGTCATAGGCGACAGAGGTTGTTCCTTCGTCGATAAGATCCGCATCGGCGAGTGCTTTAATCCATCTCTCCCAATCTTCTCCACCCATCACTGCAACGGTATCAGAGATCTCTTCATCAGTAGCGGCTTCAATGGTGAT
>CAXMUM010000051.1:0-11248 GCA_964196585.1 uncultured Opitutaceae bacterium | reverse complement strand
AGCAGGCGGATTTCTCCGATCCCGAAAACTTAGGTTCCACACCCAGTTCATTTCCAAACTTCTCCGCCAAAGCTCTAACCCTTAGTGTTTCTCCTCCAGTTATATTAAAGATTGATGGTGGTGTTGAACAATGAGGAAGACATTCTATCGCCCTAGCTACTGCATCTCCCTGCCAAATTACATTAACGTGCCCGGTTGCCAGATCGATTTCCTCATGATGTAACACCTTTTTCGCCAAATCGACCAATACACCGTAACGAAGATCGATCGCATAATTTAAACGGTAGAAACAAACAGGGGTTTCATGCTCACGTGAAAAATGGCTAAAAACTCTCTCTCTACCAATACAAGAGCTGGCATACTCTCCCACTGGGTCCATGGCATCCGTTTCTTTGCAACCACTCGAACCTATCTCGGCAAATGGATAAACACAACCGGTCGAAAAAGCCACAATCCGTGAGTGTCTGTAACGCTGAGCCACATAAGAGGGTACCAATACATTTTGGATCCACGTCTCTTCTGGTCGATCTGATGTACCAAACTTCTGAGCAACAAGATAAAAAACATTTGGATACTCAGCCAATTGGTTGACCGCAGTAGGGTCTGATAAGTCACAGGCGACTGTTTCAATCCCACTCTCTTCTAGAACCTTTCTGCCTTCAGCATTCGAAAATCGGGAGACACCAATAACCCTGTTCTTTTTTCCAGTCTCCTGCAGGGCCCTCTTTAACATGAACCCAAGGGTTGTCCCCATTTTCCCCCCAATTCCCAAGATAACGATATCACCTTCGAGATCGCGTACAGTTTCTATAACACCTGATGTCGGTTTGGCCAAAAAATCGTCGACATCCTTTGACTTAAGGGGAAGCATTTCTTTCATTTCCAAAAAAAGTAACTAAACGGTTACAATATAAGAGGTGCAAGTCATTTAATGAAACCGGGAAAGAACACCAAAGGCCAACTACTCACAACTGCTATTGAGTTATTTGCTGAAAACGGTTTTCACGGGACAAGTGTTGATACGATCGTCAACACGGCAGGCGTCAACAAACGAATGGTTTACCACCATTTCGGAAGCAAAGAACACCTCTACCAAGCAGTCATCACAGAAGTCTACGAAAATCTATCCGCCTTAGAGATCCAAGCCCTCGAAAAATCAAATACTTTCCAAGAAAACCTAACACAGATTATCACTCTCTATTGTGATTTTCTCGATCAGAACCCGCATTTCACTCGAATCCTGCAATGGGAAAATCTTAACAAAGGAAAAGGTATAGAATCAACAGATCCTAAACTCTTAAAAAATCCTATCCTCGAGGCCCTGGAAAAAGAGCTAAACAAAGCGAGAAAGACCAACCAAATAAGGCAGGATCTAGATGCTAAACATCTCCTGATCAGCCTAATTGGTCTATGCCAAATCTACAGTAGCAACCGCTACACACTATCTCAGGTTCTTGAGATAGATTTAGAATCACCCGAAAGCCTGGCCATAAGAAAAGAGCATACGATCAAACTCTTCCTTCATGGTATTCTCGAGAAAGAGCAGATTAATCAATAAGAACCCGCTCTTAATACATCCTACTTTTAGCAAATTCTACCGCGCTTACCTGCCCATTTGTGGCCAGGAGGAATTGCGCCAATCCAACGATCATCGATAGACTCAGACGCTTTCTGATAACGACTATCTGAAGACAACCGGGCATAATTTGTCTGATTATCCAAACTCGCGTGTACCAAATCCATTCCAAATGTGAGGATATCTCCAGCCTGGTATTCTGAAATCAACCAACGACCACCAAATTTGTTCCGAAGTCTCACAGGGTTATGAGAAAGCGTTCCTGTAAAAACCCACTCTTCCTTCTTCGCTCTTTCCGTTTGGCTAGGTTTATTCTCACAGTAAGCATCGACATCTCTTACCATATAATTTCCCGTTAAATCGTGGCGATTTTGCGAGTTTTCTAAAATCATCAATCCCCCAATTTCATAGCCAATATCGCCAAACGGTGTCCAACAGGTCATATGCTTATGTGTCCCACGTCCCATATACGGGAGGTCGCAATGCGGATTGGTACCCTTTCCCTTTCCCACAGCTCGAAACCAGGTGTAATCATAGTGACGGATCTCTTCTTCAAAGAAGTTCGTATAAAAGTTAACCATCCGCTCTCCATAAAGAACATCCATCATTGCCAGATTATCTTTTGTATATTCCGGTTTGAAAGCAGTCACAACCCCCTCCTTTAGAACTCCCTCCATTGAAGGATAATCAGGGTCTAGTATTCCCTCCTTCTCCATTTTGTTGGTCACATTGCGACGACCTTCCAGAACGAGTTCACGGTCATGGAATCCTCGAATAAAAAGATATCCCTCTTCCCTAAAACGTTGGCGAAGGGCATCAAAATCACTCGCGATATCAGAGGAGTCTCTGAGGACGTCGATTTTATCATCATCCGAGTCCAATACGTGTCCGAAAGATTGAATCTGAGGTAAAGCAGTCGCTGTGGTCATAATTTGTGCTTAATGCTAACATTAATTTTCCAAAAAAAAATAGACTAAATGGGATTAGGCATGTAAATTTTGGAATTCTGGATCAAATAGCCATTCCACCATTTCTGAGAAGAATTTGATCACTTGATCCTTAACAATTTTCCCGGATGCCATCTCAACCAATTCATTCAAATCCTTCGTCGCTGCCTTCTACTTTTAAGACTGAGAGCTGGCTAAACAGTCCCCTGAATACCTCCGTCGGCAATATCCTTCTGGCTGGATCCTTAAAAAACAACACAGGTCTGAAAACTACCAGCCGGCGTGTTTTAGGACACTATGCCCTTATCTATCTCCTCGAGGGGACCGGCATCTATCAGGATGTTCACAGTCGCCGAATTCCTGTTTCTGCTGGAGATGTCATTCTAGTATTTCCTGAAATCGGCCATACCTATGGACCTACTATCAAACAAAACTGGAACGAAGTTCATTTTGTCTTCGATGGTCCTGTTTTTAAACTCTGGAGAGAAAAAGGAATCCTTTCCCCTAATAAACCCGTATTTCATCTAGGCCCTTACACAAAATGGTATGAAATATTTCAGGAAATTATCATTCCAAAAAACCTACATAGCCCTGCAGAGCCCCTAAGTGCATTGGGCAGATTTATCCAACTACTCAATACGATCCTCGCCAAAAACCAATATATTCCCACTCGATCAGATCGTTACGAATGGCTCTCCAGGAGCCAGCAACTCCTCTCTTTTCACAGTGATTCAGGCTGGTTAACTGTTAAAGAAGTCGCCACTCGAACAGGGCTATCCTATGACAATTTCAGGAAACTGTTTTCGACCCATACAAAGCAATCACCAGGACAATTCCAAAAGCGCCGAAAAATTGATTATGCTTGCGCTTGCCTCTACCAGGCAGAACTAAGCCTAAAAGAAATCGCTTCAGAATTGGGATTCTTTGATGAATTCCATTTCTCCAAAGCTTTCAAAAAAATCGTTGGATGCTCTCCTTCTGATTATCGAAAAAAAATGTCTGGCCAATGAAAAAGCTGCCCCTGAATTTCCGGCGCAGCTTTGCCAAAGAATCTGCTCAATCCCACAATTGACGATTTGGTTCTATTCGCCACAACACATCCTTCTCAATGCGAGGATGATTATTGCGATATTTCTCCGTCAGTTCAATCTTACGCTCAAGTAACTCTCCGAAGTTTTCACCATAGATAAAACCATTTTCAGCTATACCAGAAACAACCATAAACTCCGTAGAAGAAGTATTCCAGAGCTCCAACAACTTGCGGGTATTGGCCAGTTCTAGATCAATGGACTCCTGAAGAAGTGCCTCCATCTTTGACTTTTCCGACTCATCTTCGCTCTCAAGATAGGTATAGACCGTACCTACCCATGCGCAGACATTGCGGACAGCAGTTGCCCAGCACTCGTAAGCAACAATACGGTCATAAAGGTCAACAAACACCTCGGAACCTTCACCATTTAATTCGACTGACTTTTTGGCCTGTTCCAGCACCTTGGACAAACGAGGGAACATCTCTTCATCAAATGACTTTAGATACCTCCACGCATCGTCTTTACTGATCAATTCAAAGAGAACATCCCTACCATAATCGTTAACGGCTGGATTGTTATCTACCAAACAAGCAAACTTCTCGTAGTAACGACGCTCCTCAGCTGGGATAGCTTCAATATCCGGAACAAAAGGACGGTCCCAAGTGCGCTGCCAAATAAAACCAAGACAACAATAATGCGGCACATAAGGCTGGTGAATCAAAGCCTCTTCGAAATCAGTCCAAAGACTCACCAACTCTTCAGACCTATCCCCGCCAACCCATTTCTGTGCAGATCGAAGAAGAACCTCATCCACACTTAACTCCGGTGTAAACTGAATCGACCGAATCACTTCCGGAATCGGCCAATACGGTGTTTTTTTCGTATTCAGCAGACCTCCAAATCCACTGACACGATCAATCCCCAATTCTATCAATGATCGCAACCTAGCATCGAGCAATCGAGGAAAAGGAATCCCTAACAACGGCTCCTGATTGTACAGACTACTTGGGCAATAATGCAAAAGAGGCTCAATGCCCTTGGCACGGTAGTCAGATAATATTTTGGTTTCTTCTGGATCCATCTGATGATGGAAGATACTGAAAGCAACCCCTTTCTGGTCCTCGTATTTTGGATGGGAATAAGGCATCTCATAACCACGCGCCAGCATCGTCGGAACCTCCACATCAACTCCATCACCAAGTCCCTCAATAATTGCGTCATGCTCTTCTTTAAAAGGTTCAATTCTGAGGAACACCTTGAAGTCTGGATTAATTTCCGCAGCAGCTTCTTTCATTCTGCGCAAGTAACGAACGACGCTTTCACCCGCCACCTTCGCGATCGCATCATGGTCATTCCACTCGCGAATCATGTATGGACCACCATTTCTTCCAACATACAAAGATGCAGTATGCTCAAAACCAGCACCACTGTCATTTGAGAAAATGGAAATATACCCAAGGTCGGGCACTGCATGCATCAAATTCTGGATCAACTCCCTATAATGTTTCACCGTTACGGGATGATCCTGAGCCAATGTATATCGCGGCAACCTAGAACGAAAAGGATGATCTACCCGGGCACCTCTCAACGTGGGATATCGAACAAAAAATTTCTCTGGGAGACTGCGCGGCTCGAAACAAGCAATCCCTGGTTTCAGTCCATATTTCCGTGCGAGATTCGCCAAATACTTTAATCTATTCAGATTCGCTTCTAGGTATTGAGTGGGCCACAGACCTCTAGTCAAACGAGTATCGACAAAATGGTTCAATCCCGCAGCATAATTATAAAACTGAGGATAAAATTCATCAGCTACGCCTTCCTCCATCGCCTGATGCGCCTGCAAACTGTTTACTTCCAAATGAGTAAAACCGCACTCTGCCAGTCTCTTCACATAGGACTCTTCATCAAAGTTTCGAATGGACCTCCAATACTGAGTCAACGCTCCATCAAAAAGAGGTCGATTCCAGGAAAAGGTCGGCTCAATAAGAATACCTTCTGCAAGATTATCTTTTAGTTTTTCCGAGAGACCATCGTTTAACAAACGAACGGCAGCATAAAGGTACTGTGTATCGCTGGCCGAAATTTCCCCACACCCATCTTCAGTGATCCGCAGCCACATCCACGCTCCAGATGCGTTTTTGACAGCATCAACTTCAAGAGGCCAATTACGACCTCCAACATAGACACTCACACCTTTACCCGGAGATTCTTCTGATGCAACTTCAGCGCCGTATAATGCGCCTAGCTCTTCAGCAGATGTTTTTTCAGCCGGTAATTGAATTACAGGAAACGTAACCCATTTGATTAACCCTGACGACGAATCATTTTCGTTATTTTTCATGGAAAGAAATCGTTGGCTAGATCACCACAAGACTAATCAGTCCAATTGTCTCACAGTCCTTACTAACCTACATCTCACCTGAAAGCGCCCTACTCATTCGTCAAGCATTATTCGACAATAAATGTAAATTACGGAAGAAATTGAGAAAAACCTCGAACCAGTTTCAAATAAATTTTCACGAGCTAGTGCGATCATTGAAAATTCTCCGAAATATCAGCTGAATGACGCATCTATAGGCCAATGCCAATTGGTGGATACCACAAGCGGCCTAGGACACCTCAAGAAGAGGTCAATTGTTACATTTTAGACCGCAAAAAGAGCAACTAGCTCCTGAATCCCAATCTATTGGCATTATCTACTAAAGATATACTTCCCTGCCACTCTCCCGACTTTCGTTGGCAGCCTCAAGAAAACGAACAATCTCGACACTTTCCTCCAAATCGATCGGAGACTTACCATTCAGGAGAAATGCTAGAACCGCCTCAGAGAGGCTCTGCGTAAATGACTTTCCGGCAGAACTTACATCAACATGACAAATTTCATCTGCAAAATGAACCATCCCGTCGAAGGAATCATTACCTACACGATTCCCTCTAAGCGTACCTATTCTACCATCTTTCCAAATACCTGTTAAGGAATCATGATTCTCTGAACAACTGGCTATCACTCTTTCACATCCTTTTCCTAGACAAGTGAAGAGCTGTTCTGCGGTATGGATCCCATACCAAAAATAGCCTGGACACTGTGGAACAAGCGCCATTGGTCCTGCAAAATCAGCTCCAGTCACATTCTCCCTGCCTTTTCTCTCGAGAACATCTGTAAGAACTACCGTATAGCGAAGGGCAGACGACGTCATCAGGGGAATTCCCTTTTCCTGAGCCATTGTTGCCATCGCTTTAGCATCTTCACTTGAGACTGCAAAAGGCTTATCGATAAAAACGGGTTTACCTGCATCGGCTATTCGAGAAAACTGTTCTTTGTGCAAACGGCCATCCACTGTGGTCAAGAGAATAGCATCTACCCTCTCAGCTACAGCTTCTGGAGTGTCTACTATCTCTACATTGTATTTATCTCTAAGTGTCTCTGTATATCCTTCGACTCGACTAATACTCAATTCCATATCCGGTGAACCACCTGGGAAGCCAGCCACAATCTGAGCTCCAGGAAGATGATTCTCAGATGTCGAATCGTTAAACTCTTCGGCAAACCCAACAACATGTGAAGTGTCCAAGCCAATAAGACCAATTTTTAGAGGAGCATTCATATTTTCTAGAAGATAACAGATTAACCTTTTGACAAAAGCGTAATCAGAATAGCCCGTGCTTTTTCCAATTCCCCAAACTCAACATATTCATCATTCATGTGAGCCTTCGAAATATTCCCAGGCCCAAAAACAAGGGATGAAATCCCTCTGTCCGAATACGCAACTGCATTTGTCATGTACCTAGCCGATTCGAACCCCTGGAAAACATCATTGGATCGAATGGCATCCGCTAATTCCTGGCAAAAGATCTCGTCTTCGGAAGTGGCCATTGCGGGACGTGCTAAATCCGGGATAACCTTTACCCAGTAAAGGTCGGAAAAGATCGAAGTAAGCGACGCCATAATGTCATCTGGGTTTTCGCCCGGGACAGTCCTCCGATCAACCTCGATACGGCATGAATCTGGAACAATATTGACACCTGCACCACCTTTGATCGTGCCAATGCTTACCGTTGGACCACCGATTTTCGAAATAGCAGAAGATTCCAATACATCCCGGTATTCATCCATTCTTCGAATTACCTCCCCCATCCTGGAGATCGCATTTTCACCCAGCTCAGGTGATGAACTGTGAGCCGCAACCCCAGAGGTCTCGATCGAGAACCTGACACATCCCTTGTGCTGATTGATAATTCCGCATAACGTTGGTTCTCCAGCAATCGCTGCGCAAAGAGGCCAATCCAAATCCATCAGTTTATAGGCCCCAGATTGCCTCTCTTCTTCATCAACCGTCGCGGCAAAAACCAGCGGTCGCTTTAGCTTCTCCACATTGGCAGCAAAATATTCGAAACAAGATAAAAAAACCGCCATTGAAGCCTTCGTGTCACAAGATCCCCGACCAAAAATACGACCATCTTCCTCTTGAGGGGAAAAAGGATCTCCCTTTGCCCATGAATCGACCGCCACCGTATCCATGTGGGCTTCCAACAAAACAGCAGGCTCATTTGAGCCACCTATTCTGGCTACGACATTATTCCTACCGGGAAAAACTTCCTGCCGAACAACCTCTACTCCGAGATCTGATAATCGATCAAAGAGGAAAGCAGACAACACCGCCTCGCCTGTTCCTCCCATTGAAGGGTTAACGCTCGAAATACTTATCAGCTTTTTCAGTAAATCCTTCATTCATACATCCATAGATGACTTCCAATATGATCAACTTAACCAGCGATCTAGGTTCTCACGAACAAAGTCATCATCCATAAAATCTGGATAGCTACTCATTACACGATTCAACTCTTCAGATTGTCCTTCCGAAAGCTTTAAAGATGGATCCAGACAAAGTGTATTCTCCATCAACCCTTGTCGCCGCAACACCTCATGGATGCCCGGCAAAACGCCCGCAAAGTTGTTTGCAGCATCAAACACCGCTGCATTGATGTCTGTAAGAGCTGCATTCTTCGTCAACCAGTCAGCTGACAGAGATGAATCTTCTCTAGCCTTTTTAATCTCCTCCAAAAGATCTACTGCAGTCTTTGTCCAAACCCCCCATTGCCCCAAAAGACCGCCAATAATTCGTCCACTCTTGCCCTCTCCAAATGAAAACGAAGTCAACAAATCGACAATAATATTGTCATCATTTCCTGTATACAAACAAACATCCGTGCGACCCGAATCGACAAATGCTCGAACGACATCAATCGTTTGATAGCGATTAAACGGAGCAATCTTTACACAGACCACCTGAGGAATCTCCATGAATTTTCTCCAAAAACTATATGGCAAAACGCGACCACCCACAGCTGGCTGGAGATAAAACCCTATAATAGGCATTATTTTGGCGATTTCGGTACAATGCTCTATAATCGCATCCTCCGATTCGTTCTGAACCGCAACCAAACCTAAAAGACCCGCCTGGTAACCAATAGAGGATGCCAGTTCAGCTTCTTTTGAAGCCTGTTCTGTTTTGCCACATATCCCAGCGATCTTAAGAAAATCACGGGGATTTTCTGCCAACGACTCGTTCATCGTCTCTGCAACCAATTCAAGTATCGGTTGGTACAAAGCAAATTCAGGATCTCTAATTTCAAACTGTGTTGAATGAACTCCAACAGCAATGCCACCTGTCCCAGATTCGACATAATAACGAGACAAAGCCCTCATATATCTCTCGCTGAGCTTCCGCTCAGAGGTTAGCGCCAACGGATGGGCCGGAATAACCCTACCACTCTGGAGAAATGCTCTAATATCCATCTGTCTTAAAAGATCCTTCATCGTGGACCAGCAACTTCAATATCACTAGCCTCAACTTCTTCACGTAACTAATCGGTTACCAAGAGAAGGAACAAGACAAAAAGAATGCCCCAATCTCAAGCCAAGTCACTCTTTCGAAGTCTCCGAAAGACCTCATCACTTTAATTTCTTCCTCGAAGTAATACCAGATAGACGAGATGCATCAAAGACGACAAAAAGGCGGCTACATACGTAAGAGCTGCTGCGTTGAGAGTTTCGCTAACTCCAGGCATTTCATCCGCATCAACAATGCCCAAATTCACCAATTCCAGTTTCGCTCTACGGCTTGCATCAAACTCAACCGGCAACGTAACTAAATTAAAGACGGTCAGAACAAAGTAACAGATAATCCCTATTTCGATTAACAGAGGTCCACCAAATCCAAAGAAAAACCCTCCGATCATAATAAACGGCAACATCCGGGAACTAATATTCGTAATCGGGACCATTGCCATTCGAGCTTTCAGCGCGGAATAGCCGACACTGTGTTGAATAGCATGCCCAGCTTCGTGAGCAGCCACGCCGAGTGCTGCCAAACTGGTTCCGGTGAAATTCGCTTCACTCAGAGCCAATCGCTTATGCATCGGGTCATAATGGTCCGTCAGTTTACCCTGAATTGGCACAATTTCGACATCATTAATGCCTGCACTGCTCATGACAGCCTCAGCCGCCTCCCTACCTGAGATTCGGCCTCTCGAGGGAATCTTCACATTCTTATTATAAGCGCTTGAAACCCTTATCTGCGCATAAACCGCCAGAATAATTGTTGGAATGATCAGTAGAAAGAAAAATGAGCTCATAATTTATGTATTCAGCTAACCTTAGCACAAAGAGTTCCTATCCTCTAGTAAATAGGACGATTCTCGAAAAACACTACGTAATCGACTGAAGTACAAAGATTAAAAAAGAGCAGCCCTTCTGGGCTGCTCTTTTGAAGAAAAAGTAGGTGCGAGTAAAAATGACTCAGCAGTTTGCCATTATGAAATCAAATCGGGCACATCGACCCAACTACGCTTCTCCCATGACTCAATACCCAGTTCAGCCAACTGGACTCCCTTTGCACCTTCCAAAAGATTCCACCGGAAAGGTTCATCTTTTACAATGTGCCTAAGGAAAAGCTCCCACTGCACCTTAAAGGCATTATCGTAAAGAGCATTAGTTGGTACCTTGTTCCAATCTTCGAAGAACTTGATCGGACTATCAATATCAGGATTCCAAACACACTTTGGTGTAATGCTGCCATGCTGAACCACACAATCTCTCAAGCCCGCAACTGCTGAGCCATTCGTTCCATCGACTTGTAACGTTAAAAGATCATCACGTCTCACCCTCACACACCATGAACTATTGAATTGGCAAATAGCTCCATTCTCCAACTCAAAGGTGGCATACGCTGCATCATCTGCAGTACATTCATAGGGCTTACCCTGTTCATCCCATCGCTTGTCAATGTGCGTTGCACCCAAGCAAGAGAGACTCTTGATCTTACCAAAGAGATTATCGACCACATACTGCCAATGACAGAGCAGGTCTACGATGATACCTCCGTCGTCCTCTTTGCGATAATTCCATGAGGGACGCTGACATGCCTGAGTGTCACCTTCGAAAACCCAATAACCGAACTCACCGCGAATCGATAAGATTTCTCCAAAGAAGCCTGAATCAATGAGCAATTTGAGCTTCAGTAAGCCAGGTAGCCAAAGTTTGTCCTGAACAACACCATTCTTTAGACCAGCCGCAGTCACTTCCTTGTAAAGAGCATGCGCATCTTCAGATGATGTGGCAGTAGGCTTTTCGCAATAAATGTGCTTACCTGCAGCAATTGCTTTACGAACTCCGATCGGCCGCTGACCCGTTA
>CAXMUM010000050.1:0-11466 GCA_964196585.1 uncultured Opitutaceae bacterium | reverse complement strand
CCAGAGAGGACATTTGACCACTCAAGAGATTGTTTCCACGAGGCCTCTCTACATTGAGCCCCCAAAAGCTGCGGAATCTTTTCGGCAATCTCAGGCATTACTGGAGCCAATAGAGTCGCGGCCAGCCGGAGACTTTCAGCCATTGTTGCCAATGTCGTTCGCAGAAGGCTCTGATCCTTCGACTCATCTGACTTGGCCAACTTCCATGGCGCTCGTTGCTCAGCATAGCGATTGATCGAACGAATATATTGAAAGGTCTTTTCCAAGCCTTGATGGAACTGAAACCCTTCGCATAAACGCAAAACTTCATCCCTTGTCTCCTCCCAGGATTTTTGAAGCTCTTTTTCAATATCCTCTTCCAATTCAATCGAGGGAACAACGCCATCCACATAACGCGTGGTCATGTTCAATGTACGATTCAATAGATTACCCAGATCATTACCCAGGTCGCTGTTATAACGACGGAGAAACAACTCTGTAGAAAACTCACTGTCTTGGCCGACATTCATTTCACGTGTTACGAAATAGCGAAACGAATCCACCCCAAATTGATCGATTAAATCAAGAGGATCAACAACCTCTCCTGTGCTCTTGGACATTTTCTGCCCCGACTTCAGCCACCAACCATGAACCAGCAATGCTTTCGGGAGAGGAATATCACACGCCTTCAGCATGATAGGCCAATAGACACCGTGTGATGGAACCAGAATATCTTTCCCTATCACATGATAATCAACCGGCCAGTTTTTCTCAAAATCAGCAGTTCCGTAACCAACTGCTGAAATATAATTCACTAATGCATCAAACCATACGTAGGTGACGTAGTTCTCATCAAACGGAAGTGAAATGCCCCACTCTAAACGTTCTTTAGGGCGAGAAATACAGAGATCATTAATTGGTTCCTTCAAAAACTCTTGAACCTGCTTCAAGCGATAACGAGGAACGATAAAATCTTCGTTTTCTTTTAAATAACCAATCAACCAGTCCTGGTATTCACTCAGCCTAAAGAAGTAATTCTTCTCTGAGATCTCAGTCACCTCTCCATAAATTTCCGGCCACTCCCCATTTACCTTATCTTTTTCCTGAAGAAACTGCTCTGCCCGAGTGCTGTAATACCCCGTGTAATCAGCTTCATAGATTTTACCCTCATCATAAAGCTTCTGCAAGAGAGCACGGACAACCTTTGTATGACGTTCTTCCGTGGTTCGAATGAAATCATCATTCGATATCAAAAGCTTTTCGCAGAGACCCTTAAAGGCAACCGCAGCTTCATCGCAGAGTTCAATTGGTTCAATTCCACGCTGACGGGCGGATTGCTGCACTTTTTGCCCATGCTCATCGATTCCTGTCAGAAAATAGACCTCAGCTCCCATAAGCCGTCGAAAACGGGCAATGACATCCGTCAATACCTTCTCATAGGCGTGCCCAAGATGCGGCGAACCATTGGCATAATCAATAGCGGTTGTGATATAGAAGTTCTTCATTCTGATAAGCTCTAGCGCAAAAGTTCAAACAGTAGCCGACTAGAAGCCACCCGCAATCTCAAAAAAGGAGTATTCTGTTATCAAAGAAAAGACGTCACGAGAAGCTTAGTGCCTTGGAGAATTGACAGAAAATCTCTTTATCAATTCACCTTCTTCTGAGAATCTAAATTGCTATTACCTCTCAGCTCCAAGTTAATAACCTTTCGATCGCCTTCGATGCAGGCCATTCATCTATACCAGTCGTTTCGGATGTATCCTTCGGACTAAAAGAAGGCGAAACCCTTGCCATCGTGGGTGAAAGTGGAGCAGGAAAATCTCTCACTGCCTTGGCTATCCTTGGCCTTCTTCCGGAAACTGCCTCTATCACAAATGGAGAAATCATTTGGCGTAATCTAAACCTACTCTCTCAATCCGAACCCTCACTGCGCAAAATCAGGGGAAAAGAAATCGGTATGATCTTTCAGGAACCCTCCGCTTCAATGAATCCAACCTTCAGCGTTGGGTCACAACTATGCGAAGTTATTCAACTACACAGAGGAAAATCCAAAAAAGAGGCAAAAGAAATAGCACTGGCTTTGATGGACAGAGTTCGAATCCAGAATCCTGTTCAGCGGTATAAATCGTATCCCCACGAACTCAGTGGAGGTATGCTACAGCGTGTCATGATCGCAATCGCTATTGCAGGTCAGCCTAAGTTACTCATCGCTGACGAAGCGACAACCGCTCTGGATACATCCGTGCAAAGACAAGTTCTGGAACTCATCGCAGACATCCAGGAAGAATATGTTATGTCTCTTCTTTTTGTGACACATAACCTCGGACTTGTCGCTGAAATGGCAGACAGAGTCCTCGTAATGAAGGAAGGGGAAATCGTTGAAATGGCATCAGTCCACAATCTATTCAATACACCTAAGCATCCTTATACATCTGAACTGCTAAAAGCCAGTTCCGGACTGAATAATCTCTAATGCAACAGCCCGATTCAACTGCTGATAATACCTCATCCAATCTTCTGGAAATAGAGAATCTCAGCAAATCTTTTCCATATAAAGAGGCTTGGTGGAGAGGTAATAAAAAGCACCTTAGAGCAGTCGACGATGTAAGCTTCTCCATCCGGACTGGCCAGACACTGGGACTTGTAGGTGAAAGTGGTTCTGGAAAGTCGACTCTCGGACGATCCATTATCAGGCTTATTGAGCCCAACAGTGGAAGCATCCGATACACTGATCCCCAGGGATTTTCGACCGAGTTAACAAAATTATCCTCAGCCGACTTTCGTCCTCTCCGCCAACGTCTTCAAATCATTTTCCAGGACCCTTACCACTCTCTCAATCCTCATCGACCGGTTTGGCAGATAATCGGAGAAGGCCTTATTTTGCTTAAAACCCATAATCTGTCTGAGATACGAGAAAAAGTCTCTCTCATCCTTCATCAGGTCGGCCTGAGCAAAGATCATCTTAATCGTATGCCCAATGAATTCTCAGGAGGACAACGACAAAGACTAGCTATCGCACGATCTCTCATCCTCGAACCTGAGTTTATTGTGTGCGACGAAATTACCAGCGCCCTCGATGTCAGAACCCAGGCACAGATAATGGCTCTCTTACAGGACATTCAAACTTCTACAAGTATTACTCTCCTATTCATCTCACACGATCTCCATCTTGTTTCATCCATAAGCGATGATGTTATCGTAATGAAAAAAGGCCGTATCGTTGAACAGGGCTCTTCAGAAGCAATTCTCAAAGATCCATCTAACGAATACACAAGGGAGCTCGTTCTGTCACTTCCAAGCCCTGATCCCGCAAAACGTAGTTTCCGAAAAAAACATCATAGACCAAGAAGCTATTCAGATTTTTTCAACCAGCACAAGAGTGCATGCAACGCATGGGATCGGTGACTAATACGATTTTTTACGTCCGGACCAAGTTGACCAAATGTCTGCGAGTATCCATCCGGTTGAAAGAGAGGATCATACCCAAAGCCAAAAGCTCCTTTCGCTTCAAAAACAATACTCCCCTTGCATTCTCCCTTAAAGATCTGCTTCTGCTGCTGAGGGCCAAGTAAAACAAGAACACATTGAAAGAAAGCCTTTCGGTTTTCGACAGGCTCATCAGCCATTACAGCCAGAAGTTTTTTATTGTTTTTTTCATCTGTAGAATTCTCGCCTGAAAAACGAGCAGACTTCACCCCAGGCGCACCCTTCAAGCATTCAACACATAGCCCACTATCATCGGCTAGAACCCACGAACTTTCCGGCAAAATCCGCAACAAAGCCGCTGCTTTTTTATAACCATTTCCGGCAAAAGTTTCCTTATCCTCCTTCACGAAAGGCATTCCTCCCACCGATACAGCACTCTGCAAGTTTACCTCAATATCATTTTCAATGATTAATCGATCAATCTCCCTTGCCTTATTTGCATTACCGGATGCCAAGTAAATATTCATCAAAATTCATTTCTGCGGGATAAGAAGTATATCCACGAATGAGCTGATCATCACCCAAAGCTTGATGTTTAACTCTCTCCAATCGAATTGCCTGATCCAATTGATCTGTTTTCAAGCCACTGTATGCATTTTTACCCTTTTCATCTGCAAAGATGATAGGTGCTCGATATGAAAATAGGTAATCCAAACCCTTTTCCCTCATAATCCCGGCAATCAACCGGGGGCCACCTTCAAAATAAACACCCGTAATTTTTTCCTGAAAACAACGCTCCCGAAACGTCTCGAAAGATATCTGAGGAGTTACAGAAGGCAAAACCCATACTCGAACCCCGTCAGCTTCAAGTTTCTGAACATACCCACTCCCCGCGTGGTTGGAGGTAACGACGATGGTACGACTTTTAAACTTATCACTATAGACAGATAGATGATCCTTTTCCATCGCCGTTGTCAGTAACCCATCGAATACAAATCGTATCGGACACCACTCTTTCTCCTTCGGCAAGCGGCTAGTCAATTTTGGATTGTCTGCCGTTACAGTGCCTGCACCAACTGCTATCGCCGGAAAAAAACGACGCCAGCGCATCACATCTAATCTAGCCTCTTCTCCGGTTATCCACTTGGACTGACCACTTCTGGTCGCAACATACCCATCGATCGTCGTGGCTGTCTTTGCCGCAAAGAAGGGAGTATTCTTCTCCTTCCAATGATTGTAGAGAAGATTGAGATCTTCACATTCATCCGTCAAAACCCTGGTTTCAACGCTCACATTGTTTTCTTTCAATTTCTCCAAGCCTCGCCCTGCATGTGCTGGATTGGGATCAATCGCCCCCAGAATGACATGGCGAATACCTGATTGTAAAATTGCATCCACACAAGCGCCCGTACGCCCCTTTGTCGAACAAGGTTCCAGGGTACAAATCAAGGTTGCTCCCTTCTTGGGACGTCGCCCCATATTTTTGAGCGCATTTACCTCTGCATGTGCACCTCCATCTTTTTCATACCACCCCTCCCCAACAACCTCATTCTTTTCAACAATCAATGCACCCACCATTGGATTATTCGGATGCACCATACCCCATCCCTTTTTGGCAAGTTCAAGGGCTCGACGCATCAACTCTTCTTTTCGGGAATCTGTCATTCAGCTCTTACATGGGGATTTGATTTCAGCTCATGTCCAACTGTAGTTTTGGGCCCATGACCTGGATAAACAATCGTATTTTCAGGCAAAGTGTAGATTTTCTCCCGGATTGAGCTCTCTAGTTGAGAAAAGCTTCCTCCAGGGAGATCTGTTCGCCCAACACTCCCATTGAACAAAGCATCCCCCACAAAAACGGCCTCTTCCTTTTCAAAATACAACAATATGTTCCCAGGGCAATGCCCAGGAACATGCCGAATTTCTACCTTCTGCCCAAATACCTCTAGCACTCGACCATCCACTATTTCCTCATCAATCTTCGTTGCCTTTACGTCAATTCCGGGCGGCAAAAACGGCCCCATGGTTTCTGGCGTCTCAATTAAGACGCGGTCATCTGGATGCGCATAAATCGTTGCCCCCTTCGATTGAACCAAAGAAGCATCCCCTGTATGATCCCAATGACCATGCGTCAGAAAAAGGGAAGACACCTCACAATGCACCTCCTTTAAAGCTGGCTCTATTAACGGCCAAAGATCGTGAGGCGCATCAATTAACACAGCTTCTCCTTTTTCTACATCTGTTAGCAGATAGGCATTCGTATCAATATAACCAGCTGGGAAGACCTGAATATTCATCCTCGCTTTGATGCAAAATCACCCAAAACAAAGCAACGGCAAACTCGTCCAAAATGTACAATTGAAATGTTTCTGAAAAATTCCCTTTATTCTTCCCCTTAGATATCCTCATATTTGAAACCTTATGGAGTCTATCAAATTCGCAGTTCTTCCCGGAGATGGAATTGGCCCTGAAGTCATGACATCGGCCCTTCAGGTTCTTCAAGAGGCAATGGCCTCATCGGGCATCCAACTCGACTATCAGGAAGCAGATGTTGGCGGTATCGCCATCGATAAACACGGCTCCGCCCTCCCACAGGCGACTCTTGATCTTTGTTCACAAAGTGATGCCATTCTTTTTGGCTCAGTCGGCGGTCCAAAATGGGAAAGCCTTCCCCCAAAGGAGCAACCAGAGCGAGCTTCTCTTCTGCCACTGCGAAAACATTTTTCCCTATTCGCAAACCTACGCCCTGGCCTTCTCTTCAAAGAACTGACCCAGGCGTCTCCATTGAAGGAAGAACGAATTCCAGATGGGATTGATATCTTATGCATTCGCGAACTCACTGGCGGCATTTATTTCGGACAACCAAAAGAAACCACAACCCTTCCCGATGGTGACATCCAAGCCTTGGACACGATGGTCTATCGTAAGAGTGAAATAGAACGCATCGCTGATGTCGCGATCGAAGCAGCCAACTCTCGAGGCAAACGCCTTTGCTCCGTCGATAAAGCAAATGTTTTAGAGACATCCGTTCTCTGGAGACAAGTCGTCACAGACTATGTTTCCCAAAAAGCGCCAGACATCGAGTTAAGCCATCTTTACGTTGATAACGCAGCCATGCAACTGGTCTGCAACCCAAACCAATTTGACGTCCTCTTCACTGAAAATATGTTTGGCGACATCCTCTCCGATGAAATGGCTGTCATATGTGGATCACTCGGGATGTTAGCTTCCGCAAGCCTTGGAAAATCTCAGAACAAACACAACAAGCCCTTCGGACTTTACGAGCCAGCTGGCGGAACGGCACCCGATATTGCAGGAAAAGGTATTGCCAATCCATGTGCCCAGATTCTTTCTGCAGCTCTGATGCTTCGCTTCAGTTTTGGACTGGAGGCTGTGGCCGCTAAGATTGAGGCAGCTATCAAAAAGACGGTAACAGATGGAACGCGAACGGGAGACATCGCTTTTGGCTCTGAAGCTGCCAACACCAGTGAAATGACCAATGCCATCATCAAAAACCTTTGATATAAACAAAACGTTATTTATAAGAAGCCCCACTTGACCTGTTCCTGATCTTACTCACCTAAAATGACCTCTTCCGAACTCAGACAGTCATTCCTCGATTTTTTTGAAGCAAAAAAGCACACCATCGTGCCTTCTGCCTCTCTCATGCCCAGTTCCCCCAACCTGCTTTTTAACAATGCAGGCATGAACCAGTTTGTTCCCTATTTTCTGGGAGAAAGACAGGCCCCTTATAAAAGAGCTGCTGACTCTCAGAAGTGTATTCGCGCAGGCGGCAAGCACAACGATCTCGAAGACGTTGGATTCGATACATTTCACCACACCTTCTTCGAAATGCTCGGAAACTGGTCCTTTGGTGACTATTTTAAAGAAGAAGCCCTTAACTGGTCATGGGAGCTCCTAACCAAGGTATGGAAACTACCCAAGGAGAGAATTTACGCGACTGTTTATCAACCTGAAGATGGAGGTCCCGGAGAATTTGACCAAGAGGCATGGAATATCTGGGTAAAGATTTTTGAATCCGAAGGACTTGATCCTTCCGTTCATATCAAAAAAACATCGGAATGTTTCTGGCAGATGGGAGAGACAGGACCATGTGGGCCCTGTAGTGAAATTCATCTAGATGCTACAGAAAAGGGAGACACGAATGGAAGTCTGGTCGACGGAGATTCTCCCTACTGCATGGAGTTGTGGAATAACGTTTTCATTCAACTCAACTCCAAAGAAGACGGTGGCTTTGAGCCCCTGGCAGAAAAGCACGTTGATACAGGCATGGGTTTCGAAAGAGTTTCCGGTATAATGGCGACAACGAAGGATTTTACAGAATTCGGCAAGGAACCCTCTAATTACGCCAGCGATCTTTTCTCCGATATTTTTAAGACAATCACCGAGCTTTGTGGAAAAACATACAAAGGCACTATTCCGACTTCGAGGGACAGGCTAAGCGAACAAGAGATAATCGATGTCTCCTTTCGAGTACTAGCGGATCATGCCCGCACAGTTACCTCTGCAATCGCTGATGGGATCTTGCCTGGAAATGAGGGACGCAATTATGTCATCCGCAGAATTCTTCGCAGAGGCATTCTCTATGGAAAGAAAATTGGATTGGATATTGGCTTCTTTGAAAAACTAATCGCTCCAGTTGTTGCAAAACTGGGAACTGTCTTTCCGGAAATAAAGAAACAAGAATCAATCATATGCAGGATAGTACGCTCAGAAGAAGAAGCCTTTGGCCGCACTCTTGATCGAGGGCTACAGCTTTTCGAAAAAGCCGCGAAGAATGGAAACGCTATTTCAGGTGAAGATGCCTTCACTCTGTATGATACCTACGGCTTTCCTCTCGACCTCACACAACTTCTTGCTGCTGAGAGAAATTCATCCATCGATTTCGACACATTTCATAAAATGATGGAAGAACAGCGCAACAGAGCCAGGGCCTCTCAGCAAAAAACCGTCATTTCCGTTTCCGCTGATAAAGACAGCGACAACTCTGCCACTACATTCACCGGACACACTGTTGAAAAAAATCCATTTAAAGCTACCATCGTGGACTTTATCACGAGTGAAAATGATAATTTTATCGTTTTTGAAAAGACACCTTTCTATGCAGAGATGGGAGGACAAATTGGTGACAGCGGAACAGCTACTATCGAGTCCACTCGGTTTCAAATAACAGATACTCTCAAAGACAAGAATGATCGCTTCCTTCACAAAATAATTCCTCTGGAAGAAAATGAAGCGCCAAATCTAGATAGAAATTCCCTAATCGGAAAAACGGTAGTCCTTCAACTCAACACAGATAGGCGCCGGTCTATACAACGGCATCATACCGCGACTCATCTACTCAATTATGCATTACGAGAAGTTTTAGGAACCCATGTGCAGCAAGCTGGATCTCTCGTAACCAATGACCGACTACGTTTCGACTTTTCGCATTTTGAAGGTATCAAAGAAGACGAACTCCTACGCATCGAAAATATCATCAATTCGTGCATTCTCGACAATACTGCCGTAAAGAGCTACGAAACCGATTTCGATAAAAAGCCGGAAAATTGCCTGGCCTTTTTCGGGGAAAAATATGGCGACAAGGTGAGAGTCGTCGATATTGGCGGCTACTCTGTCGAATTATGCGGGGGCACGCATGTACCTAGCACTGGAGAGATTGGACTGACAAAAATCGTCAGCGAATCAGCTATCGCCGCTGGCACACGACGCATTGAAGCGGTTGCGGGAGATGCTGCCATTGAATGGGTTGATCGTATCCAACAAAAAGTGGAATATGTTTCTCAAAAAATCGGTTCGTCCATCAACGATCTAGAAAAAAAACTCAACCAGCTTCTCGAACAGAAAAGCCAAGCAGATAAGGCGCTTAGAACTTTTCAGCAAAAAGCATCTGCCAATATCGCTGACGATTTAGCCCAAAAAGCAAACATCAGGGATGGGATCTCCCATGTTATCGCAAATGTTTCAGCAGAGACGCCTAATGACCTCAGAGCTTTAGGTAAACAAATACTATCCAAGCTGGACAAGGGAGTTGTCATCCTAGGCGCATCAATCGGCAGTAAAGCCAGTATTGTTGCCTTTTGTTCACCTGAGGCAATTGCTGCGGGCCTTAAAGCTGGAGATATGATCAAGTCGATCGCCACTCAAATTGATGGGACAGGAGGGGGAAAACCAGACTTTGCAATGGGTGGAGGAAAGAGCCCTGAAAAACTCGAAGCCGTTTTATCGAGCATCTAAAGTCCTATCAAAAACGACTCCTTTTTTCTTAACAAACTGCTAATTCGCTGGTTCAACTAAACGAGCCCACCTTCGGTCATCGTTTGATCGATAGAAACCATAATTAAGATCCATGTAGACAGCCGCTTCTCTGGCATGAATCTGTTTTGCATTTCGTGTCCGGTATTTAAGCATAGCAGCCAATCCTACTACTAATCCGGCTAGCGCAAAACCAATCGATAAAAAAAGCTGCCCATCACTAGAGACAAAGGCGTTATAGGACACCTTTTCACCAGATTCTGTTAGCGTCTGAGCCCACAGACCACCTGCAATAATAGAAAGTAAAAAACTATAAATCACACATCCTATGGGATTGTCAGCGGCAAACAAACTTCTTCTTTTGAAATGGATTACATTTGGCACAATTTTTCCAAGATTTTCCAAACGTTCATTGGAAACAGTATCATGCCGATGAGGTAAAAATCTTCGATACCCACGAAATGAACGAGAAAAAGAGTCATAGGTTTCGGCAAATGTAATCTTTCTATCCATCACATCGTGAACAAGAGGATTTGATTGTGAAACAAGCGATTCAATACACTCACGCTTCTGAGCAACAATTGCCTTCCCTTCCGGCTCATGGAATCCACCAGCCACATATTTCCGGTCCAGTTCTTTGAAGACAGTATATTGATTCTGTTTCATACCTATACCCAAGTATTTTCGATACAGATATATTCTCAAGCTTCGATTTCGAACAGCATCTCTTACCGTTCTCCTAAGCCAATCTAATTCCCCGAGATTTCGTAAGCCTCAATTAATCCAACACCTGGAACAGCCGTTTGATCGTCATCTTCAAAAGGCTTCATAACAACAGTGTATACACCGGGACTTAGATCGATCAGTATAACAGACTCCCTTCGATTGGCCGGACCATATCCTGTTGCTTCAATTGCATTTGTTTGAGGACTATTATCCCAGTCATCATTCTCCAAAAGAGCAATTCCATCCTTATCATACAATGTGATGACAGGCTCACCCATAGCATCTGCCACTCCAGAATCAAACAAACTGGGACCAATCCCTCTAATAATAACTCGTTTTGTTTCCCCGGCATCGCCTACAATCACAAGTCCTCCGATCATCACGTTCTCGCCCGTCATCACCTGCCCTCTCGTCGAAAGAGCAATCAGATTAGGACCAGCGTCACCAATCTCATAGATTTCAACCAGACCAACCCCAGAAGAATTTCCCACGCCCTGAACGTGAGCCGTATAGGTTCCTGGCTCCAAATCCACTAGAAGGGCTGATTCCAAATCACTGATAGGAGAATAAGGTGTAGCTAGGATATCCGTATAATTGGGATTTGTTCGCCAATGCTCATTTTCCCCAATCAAACTGCCCCCAGAGAATAATTTCACATTCGTCTCCTCCAAAACATTTGCTATTCCCATATTCGCTAAGCTGTCCCCAACACCACGAATCAAGACTCTCTTCGGATCACCCTGTCCTATGATGAAACCTCCAATCAAAACCTTTTCACCGCCGGAAACAAAAGCCCGGGTTGAAACTGCGACTAATCTACCTCCATTGACGGTAGCCGCTTTACTCAAACGAAAATTCGCAGCTTCGATTGCAAGTTGATCGATCGTTCTCGCATTATCAGCAGACTCAGCCTCTCCTTCTGCAATGCCTAAAGCCGGGCCGGTACCATCGAACTGCAACCTCGGATTACTAAAATATGACAGCCTTGATCCGGGACTATAAGCCATAATCGTCCGATATGTATTTCCTGAAGAATTAAATCTATACCCATATGAATAG
>CAXMUM010000049.1:0-11478 GCA_964196585.1 uncultured Opitutaceae bacterium | reverse complement strand
TCAATACTATATCGCGACAATTAGCGCGTCTCTGTGTTTTTCTGAAAAACGGTTTCGGATTTTATTGGTCGTTGCAGAAGGCATTTACAAGATGGGGTAGTGGTCACATACAGCCCACGAAGGGAGATTGCTGGGAAGAGAAGAGATCTTGAAGGATTTTTAACGACTAAACGAGACATACAATGGGTTACGGCGACGAAAATATTAATCTTCCAGATGGTGAAAACTTTGCTCCTTCCGAAGAGCGAGTTTCAGAGATCGAAAAGATCCTTCTTGAGGGGAAATTTAACCTTGGTTTCCCTGGAACAGATCGAAAAGCCTGGGAGCGAGTTTCTGGTCATGAATCAGGTCAGACGATTGTGAAGGAGGGGAAAGAAGCGGCAGGAGAAGATCCAAGGCCGCAGATAACAAATGAGATCTATCTCTCTTCTCTGGAGAGAAATTGCCCTCTAGAATTTAATGAGATTACGCAAAAACATTGGACGCAGATTGGATTGCTTCCACTGATTGAGTGTCTCGAACCCAGTGGAGACTATATTGCTTTGATTGAGGAGGACATTGAAGCGGCGTCTCGGCTAAAAAGCTGGATTCATCCGGGAAATGACGTTGGGCGTGAGACATTCGAGGGCCAGACGATTTTTAATGATCTTCTTTCGCTTCACCGCGCCTCAAATATGTCTGCGGTTGATTATTTGCTGGGTGATCGGTTGCGCCCAGAGATTCGCCAACTGATTCGCAGTGAAATAGAATGGCGGGTTTTTAAGCCGTTTAAAGAACGAATTGAAAGTGGAAAAGATGTCTATTGGTGGGTAACTGTTACGCATAATTGGAATTCCGTTTGTCTGTTTTGCATTCTCAGTTGTGCCTTGTGGCTGAAAGAGGATAAAAGGGAGAGGGCCTGGTATGTTGCCATGGCGGAAAAGCTGATCAAATACTCAGAAGAGGGATTCGAGGAAAGCGGCTTTTATACTGAGGGTGTGAGTTATTGGACCTATGGGTTTGCGCATTACTTACTGACTGCTGAAACAGTGAGAGCTGTAACAGATGGCAAGATCGATTGGTTGAAGCAGCCTTTGGTCGAACGGATGTCTCGTTTCGGTTCCAGAATGGAAGTTCAGGATCGGATTTATCCAAGTTTTGCGGATTGCAAGAGTGACGCTGTTCCTCCTCCCTGGCTGACTAACTGGCTGAACAACCGGATCGATCCATCTAGGAAAGAACGTTCAACGAAGAATCGTATGAATGTAATGGACCAGGTTCACTTTAAGTTCTGTCCTCAGGCGTTGCTGATACTATTTCATCAGGTAGATCTAGAGGACCTTTATCAGTTAGATGATCTCAATGTGAAGAACGAGCGGGACTGGTTTGAGGATGTTCAGTTTCTGATCTGCCGACCAAAGAAAAAGGGTAATGTAAAATTAGCGGCGACTTTTAAGGGGGGACATAATGGTGTGAATCATAATCACAATGATCTGGGGACCTTTACGGTTTTGCTCGGTAAGAACGAATTACTGACTGACCCCGGGGCCGAAGTTTATACAGCTCGGACTTTTAGCAAAAATCGTTATCAGAGTGATTTGCTGAATTCATTTGGGCATCCGGTTCCAGTGATTGCAGGCCAGTTACAGGTGCCAGAAAAAGATGCGCATACAGCTGGTTTTGGGAGTCATGCTTACGCGACAGTTCTGGAAGAGTCCTTCACTGATAAGGCTGATCGTGTTGTTTTGGATTTGGCAAAGGCTTACCAGGTCGAGACTCTGAAAAAATTAACGCGAACGTTTGTTTATTGCCGAGAGGACGCTACTTTTGTCGAGGTTGTTGATGAGGTTGGCTATTCTACACCCGAGAGTTTTGAAACGGCTTTGATTACCTATGGGGATTGGAGTCACAATTATGATGGATCGATTCGGGTTTCCGCAGATGGGGCTGCGATTAACGTAACCGTATTTTCGGAGGAGGGAGATTTGGAATTCAGTTCCTGTGTGATTGAGGAAAGTTCGACGCCGACGCGTTTATCCTGGGCTTTCAAAGAACCAGTTGTGGAAGCTAAAGTTACGATAGAGGTAAAACCAGTTTAGTAGAAAGGTATCAAAATGGGTCATGGAGATTTCAATATAAACCTTCCCGATGGAAAAAATTTTTCACCTTCGGAGGAGAGAGTTAGAGAACTGAACGAGCTGTTGCTTGATCAGACATACTTTATCGGTTATCCTTGTTCCAATCGAGAGGAATGGGATCGAGTCGCGAATGGTGATAGTGGGAAAAAGATACTGGAAGAGGCCCGGGTCTTGGCGGAGGGAAAGCCATTGCCGTCTCTCAATAATGAAATTTATCTTCGATGTGTCGAAAAGAAGGATCGAAGAGAGGTGGATACTGTCCGGCCAAATTGGATGGAACGAATGGTGTTATTACCTATTGCGGAATGTATCAATCCATCAGTTGGTTATCTGCCTCAAATAGAAAAGGATATTCGTGGCCTTGCAGAGTTAAAGGTATGGACTTTCCCAGGGCATCCCGAATCAAAAGAATTTTATGAAGGAAAGGGGGGGTTTATGGACTTATGTTCGGTTCATTATGCAGTGAATTTGGTAGCAGCTGATTATTTTCTGGGTGATCGATTGGAGCCAGAGACTCGTAAACTCATCCGGAATGAGGTGGAGCGTCGAATTTTCGAGCCATTTGAGCAGAGGATTAAGAGCGGTCAGGATGTTTATTGGTGGGTTACTTGCGATCACAACTGGAATTCTGTCTGTTTGGCTGAAATATTAGTGTGTGCCTTGCATTTGAAAGAGGACAAAAAGGAGCGGGCTTGGTATGTGGCGCTTTGTGAAGAGTTGATTCAGCATTCGGAAGAGGGTTTTACGGAAAGTGGCTTTTATACAGAAGGGGTTGGGTATTGGGGATATGGATTCAGTCACTATGTATTAATTTCAGAGTTAGTTCGGGCAGTGACTAAAGGCCAGATTGATTGGCTCAAGAAACCTTTGGTTGAAAAAATGTCGAGCTTTGGTACGCGAATGGAAATTCAGGAAGGAGCTTACCCCACTTTTTCAGATTGTAAAAGTGATGTCGTGCTTCCTGCTTGGTTGATTAACTGGATGAATAATCGAGTCGATGAAACGCGGGATGTGCGTTCGACAGAGAAGAAAATAGATTCTCTTGAAGGGATGAATTTTAAGTTTCCGCCAATGCTAGCGCTTTTCCTTTTTGGGCAGGTTGATTTGAAGCTAGCCTATGAGCGTAATTTCGGAAATTTCGGAAAAATGATTCGAAGCTGGTTCGAAGATGTACAGTTTCTGATCTGCCGTCCTTCTGATGAAATGTCATTGAAGTTTGCAGCTACCTTTAAAGGAGGACATAACGGAGCCAATCATAATCACAATGATCTTGGTACTTTCACTGTTTTAGTAGGAAACAAAGAATTGCTGACGGACCCCGGTGCTGAAGTTTATACGAAGCGGACTTTCAGTAAATACCGTTATAAGGGGAATCTATTGAATTCATATGGGCATCCGGTGCCGGTTGTTGCGGGTGTACTGCAAGTGCCCGAAGACGACGTTCATGTAACAGGATATGGGAAACATGCCTATACAACTATTTTGGAAGAGTCCTTTACGGATTCATCGGATCATATCGTTCTAGATCTTAAGAAGGCTTATCCCGTTGAGACGCTCGTAAAATTGACGCGTGCTTTTACCTATCAACGATTTGGAGCGGGATCTGTTAGAGTGGTTGATGAAGTCGTTTATTCTAAGCCGGAGACATTTGAGACGGCACTGGTCACTTTTGCCGATTGGTCGAGAAATGAAGACGGATCGATTCGAATTTCTGATGGTGATTCTGCCATTGAGGTTACACTTTCAACGGAAGATGGTGACTTGGAATTTTCTCATATTGTGATCGAAGAAAGCTCGACGCCAACTCGGTTATCTTGGCGATTCAAGGAGCCCATTATGTCGGCTCAAGTAGAGATTACAGTTAAGCCGATTGTCTAAATCAGGGAGAAGGATGTCTTTAAACGAATAGAATAAAGTGAGTTATGGGTTTTGGTGATTATAATTTAAACCTTCCTGATGGCGAAAACTTTTCCCCATCCGAGGAGAAGGTAAAAAAGATGGAAAGACTGCTCGGTGCTGAGCCTTTTCATATTGGCGTTCCATCCAGTAATAGGAAGGACTGGGATCGATGGAGAGATCACCGGGTTGGGCGTTTCTGGATAGAAAAAGCTCAGGAGGAGGCTTCGAAAGACATTGAGCGAATTACCAATGATCTCATAGCGCTGTGTTATGAGAAAGATAGTCGAGCGGTTTATACGGAGGTTCATAAGGGGGTTAGGGATCGTTTGGTTGCGATGGTTTTTGCAGAGTGCATTGATCCTTCCGGAAGATACCTCTCAAGAATAGAGGAAGAGATAGGTGCTTTTGAGAATCTGATCACTTGGATGCATCCTGCTCACGATGATAGCGGGGGGAATTTTAGGGGAGAAACGATCGAAATCGATTTGGGCTCGGGGCAATTGGCTATGTTATTTGTGTCGATCGATTTTTTATTAGGAGATCGGTTAGGGAAAGAAACTCGAGGGATGATTCGTCGAGAGATCGAGAAACGCATTTTTGAGCCTTTTCGTGAACGGATTGAGTCCGGAAAGGATATTTTCTGGTGGGTGACCTGTACGCATAATTGGAATACGGTGTGCCTGAATTGTGTTTTGTCTTGTGCGCTTTATTTGAAAGAGGACCTATCTGAGCGGGCTTGGTATTTGGCTGTTGTGGATGATTTAATCCGGTATTCCAATGATGGCTTTGAGGAGAGTGGCTTCTATACTGAGGGAATGAGCTACTGGGCGTACGGATTTGGTAACTATGTAGCCATTAGTGAACTGGTTCGATCTGCAACCGTAGGCCAAATTAATTGGCTGAATGAGCCTCTTCAGAGAAAAATTGCTTTGTATGGTGTTCGGATGGAATTGCAGGAGGGATTGTTTCCGACCTTTGCCGACAGTCGTTTGGTTTATGAACCGGTAGTTTGGTTAACGAATTGGCTAAATAATTGCTTGGATGATGATCCGGAGCGGGTTCGTTCTACGGAAAAGGAGATTAACCCTTTCGATAATTTGGATCAGCATAGTACTACGACTCTATTGCTCAACATGTTCCATACAGTGGATGGTCAGAACGCTTGCAAATTGAAGTATGATTTCCCAGTTCGCGAATGGTTTGAGGATGTGCAGTTTCTCATTTGCCGGTCTGTAGATGGCTCAGAAAACAAGATGGCTGCGACATTTAAAGGAGGGCATAATGGAGTGAATCATAATCACAATGATTTGGGATCCTTTACGGTAGCAGTCTCTGATAAGTATCTCATCTGTGATCCTGGATTGGAGATTTATACGAACAGGACTTTCAGCAAAAATCGTTATCAGAGTAATTTACTGAATTCATTCGGGCATCCGGTTCCTGTGGTTGCAGGTGAGTTGCAAGTACCTGAAAAAGACGCTCATAGAGCTGGTTATGGGAGCCATGCATACACGACAGTTCTGGAAGAGTCCTTCACTGATTCCCGAGATCAGTTAGTTTTAGATCTTACTAAAGCCTATAAGGTTAATTCATTAATTAGTCTTCATCGTACTTTTGTTTACGAACGCTTCAAAGAAGGAGCCGTGGAGGTGACGGATGAGGTTGTCTTTGCCCAATCTGAGAGCTTTGAGACAGCCTTAATTACCTATGCCAATTGGTCGCTCAATGAGGATGGTTCGCTTTCTATTTCGGATGGAAAAGCTTCTGTTGGTGTTACAGTTAGTTCTGAAGATGGCGTTCTTGATTTCTCTCATTGCATTATCGAAGAGAGCACTACGCCAACACGTTTATCCTGGCGGTTTAGGGCTCCAATCAAAAAGGCCCAGGTAAAGATACGCATTCAACCTCTATAGGTTTGCTGAGCCCTTTCCGATGGGAAAGGACTCTTTGGCTTTGAGATCGATAGGACCTATTTTGCGTAGTGGTGCGCGACTTTAGTCAAAGCTGCTGCCATTTTATCAGTGTAGCCGTCTGTCATGGATTCTTTGATGCTGATAAAGATACAGGTTTTCAAAATTTCCTCAGCCACAGGGCAATTAACTTTGGTATAGTCCATATCTGTTAGCCCGAGGTCTTTTACGGGCCAGGTTCCTCCAAAGAAATTGTGATCTTGAAAAACTGGATAACGATAGATCGCCATTGGAAGATATCCGGCATTTGCGGGAACACCTTCGGCTTTAAGCGCTTGGGCGAATTCTTCTTGTGAACAGTCCAGAACAGATAGATCTATCCGGAGCAAATAGAACCAAAAAGAGGAAGTGTTTTCCGGATCAATTTCGGGGATTTGAATTCCGGGAAGATCTTTTATAGCTTCAGACAAACGAGTTCCTACGTGAGTTCGTGCAGCACAGATCGATTCCATCTTCGGTAGTTGAGCGGCTGCGATGGCGGAGAGTGGTTCACTAATGCGATAATTCATGCCGAGTTGAGTCGGTGCACGTGTGCCGGTCTTGCGGTCATAATGTTTGTCTCCCCACATCTGTAAATTTGGACCAATATCTGGATTGTTGCTGCAGACCATTCCACCATCGCCACAACTGATGTGTTTAAAATCGTTTAAGGAATAGCATGCTATATCGCCAATGAGCCCCACGTTTGTTCCTTTATATTTAGCTCCCCAGGCTTGGGCACAGTCTTCAATGACGTATAGGTTATGCTTTTTGGCGATGGCCATAACGGAGTCCATATCAACCGGGTTTCCTGCAAGGTGCACTGCAATGATCGCCTTGGTTTTTGGTGTGATACACTTTTCAATGGAAGCCGGATCGAGATTGTAGGTGTGGGGTTTCAGATCGGCAAACACAGCCACACATTGTTGTACGAGCAAACCAGTGAAGGTTCCCATATCTGTGATGGGCGTTGAGATGACCTCATCTCCTGGCTTCAGATCGAGAGCGGCGACAGCCATATGGATGGCAGCAGTTCCTGAAGAGCAGGGTGCGCAGTGTTCAAAGGGGTAGTGTTTCCTGAATTCTGCCAGCATAGCTGTGGTTTGAGGACCGTTCCAATAGAAGAGAGAATCCTGATCGACCATTTCAGTCAGGCGTTCCAGTTCTTCTTTTCCCCAGCGCTTGAGAGTAGGCATTGGTTCGTCGACAGCGGGTTTCCCGCCATTAATTGCCAGAGGTTCGTTTGATACAGTGCTCATAGGTTGTAATAGTATATTTCTTAATTTTCTAAAATTCTGTCAAAGGCTAGTAAATTGAGCATGAGGCGTCTCGGAAGATGATAGTTTTCTTTTCGTCCCATTTCTCTTTTTCGAAAATCTCCATCCCTATAGCTTCCGTAGGCCCAGACTGGGTAGCCGTGTTTAGCTAGGTGGAATTTCTCTGTAATGTAATCTTGAGTGCGGATAAACCAGTCGAGTGGCCATTTTAGATCCGTGTGTTCAAGGAGCATAAGGCAACCAATGAGTACTTCTTCCTGCTGCCAGAGATGACGGATCGGATTGAGGCCTTTACCGAGTTTGATGCCGTCGCTAAAGCCACCTGCTTCTTCATCCCATGCTCTTTCCAAGTGGCTTTTGAAGCGTTCAGAGGCTGTATCAAATATTGCCTGATCTTTCAGGAATAAGGCCGCCGCCATGATCATCCAATATGTTTCAGTCGCATGACCGAGGTAGAAAAAATCTTCATTTTCATCGTGAGGACGATTGAGATCTTTATCCAACACTTCATTGGTCAATTGATGTTCAGGGTTCCAGAATTTGTTAAGGACGTTGTCGATGGCTTCGTGTAGAAGTGCTCTCAATTTTGGATCTTCCCGTTGCTCCAGCATTTGAGGTATCGTGTTGATCAAAACCATCTCTGATCCCAAAATACGCATGCCTGTGTAGTTGTGGGGAATGTAACCAATGGCATTGTCTTCAACCTTGCGTTCGGGATTGTGAAAATGATGGAGTGAGCGATAGAGACATTTGTTGGCAAAATCGAGGGCACTCTCATTTCCAGTAGCATGAGCATAGGCTTGGAATCCTTCGGAAACAAAAATACCGGCATAACCGAGTTCATCAATTTGGTCCGTGGGAGAGCCTTCGCGATCAACGGAAAGATACCAGTCGTTGTTTTCATCACGCCCAAATTTTCGAAGAAACGCAGCCGTCTTGTGAGCGATCTCAAGAGCTCTTTCTCTTTGTTCGGGAAAATTTTTAGCAAGGAACGAATAAACCCAAAGACCTCTCCCTTGATACCAAAGATACTTATGGTCGTTTATTTGGGTTCCGTCGTGTTCCAAAGCACACATGAATCCACCTTTTTCGTTATCAATGCCGAATTTCTCCCAGAAAGGAAGGTAGTCATCAAAGAGATCACGACGGTAAATCTCTCGCAGCTCTTTCAATTTTTTCAACTCGTCCGGTGTCCAATCTTTCATGTGGATGAATGGGGTAAAAAGTATCAATTAATTTAATTATCTCGTTGGATGGGATCTAAACGATCACTTCATTGCTCCGCAAGGGAATCTGGTATGAGGAGAGAAGAAAATAGGCCTAATTATGATTCACATTATATTGCCGGATTACGCTGAGTTTTTATGTGGCAACTTACCCTGGGTTTCGTAAGACTCTTTTTGCTTTTGCCTATCCATCCATAATGCTTTAAAAAATGAACGACAAGCAACCTCGTCCTTATGTTCTGTCCGAGACAGATTACCGATCCGTTCTAGATACTGATGTCCAAGTATGTCTACTTCCATGGGGCGCCACTGAAGCACATAATTATCATCTGCCTTACTGCACAGATGTTACCCAGTGTGATCGTATTGCAGAAGAGTCTTCCAGAATCGCTTGGGAGGCAGGTGAAAAGGTGATGGCTCTTCCAACGATTCCTTTTGGGGTGAATACGGGACAGGCCGATGTTAAATTGGATATCAATTTATCACCCAGTACCCAGTTCGCTATGCTGAAGGACATCACTGAAACATTAGTGCGCCATGGCATTCCTAAGTTGGCTATTATGAATGGACATGGAGGGAATGATTTCAGGCAGATGGTTCGCGAGCTCCAATTCACACGCCCTGAGATTTTCATAGTGACATTTGACTGGTTTAGCTCGGTTGATCGAACGCCGCATTTCGATGAGGCAGGCCACCATGCGGGTGAAATGGAGACTAGCCTGATGCTTCACTTTGCACCCGAATTGGTGAAGCCTTTATCGGAGGCAGGCCCGGGACGTGAGAAACGAATCAAGTTGAAAGGGGTTCAAGAGGGATGGGTTTTTGCGCAACGAGAATGGCCGAAGGCGACAGAGGATACTGGAATGGGAAATCCTGTGTTAGCGACGGCGGAAAAGGGTGAGCGGTTCTTCCGGGTCGTTACCAAGCATATCGGTTCTTTCCTTATTGAATTGGCTCAGGCCGATATCAACGATCTGTACGAAGAGTAATCCTTAGGGATAGGGAATTCCTTACGTTCCCCCCGTATAGCTAGTGTTGTCGCTAGCCTGTTTGTCTTTGAATAGCTCTTTATAGATTAAAGAACTTCTTGGCGTTCTCCTTGCCGATTTGCTTTTTGAGTTTTGCGGAAATTGGCGCCAGTTCGAGCTTTAGTGTATTGGCTTTGGTCACCATTAAGGGTGTATGAGAACCAAAGAAAAGACGATTCGGGCTGAGCTTGCCCAAGAGTTCGTTGATGAGGTCATGCCAGTCGGCAAAGGACATGTCGGTGCTAAAAGTTTCACACTGATCGGCTAGTTCCAGGATCTCAGGCCGATATAGTCCGGTGCAAAGAAAACGGAATTTTGGAAAACGTTCACCGATTCCAGCAAGTTGTTTCAAAGATACCCCATTTACCTTCAAGGCAAAGTATTGATGCCGTTCATCAACCATGCGAATGTTGATGATTAACCGAATTTTTTGGTCGATTAGATAGTTAATAAGCTCATTGGCTCGACCAGAATTGAGAGAAAAATTATGGAAGTTAGGGTAGAGCTTGATCGCTTTTAGGTCGGTCTTTTTTTGGTAGGTTTTCAACCCCTCGAGCCAATCAGGATTGTTTAGGTTGAGGACTGGAACAGGGGTGAAACGATCATGCCGTTTCGTTGCTTTGATCAACTCCAGGTTGTATGGATGAGGGTCAGGGGCAAACAGGGTTTCGAGGTGGGAGACCAAAGCGTGTTCGATGCCATTCTTTTTCAGGTGAAGATCGAGGGCACTGAGGTTTCGTTTAGGGAGTCGGGCAAAAGGCCAGTGACCGAAGGAAGCGTTTGTATCAATTAACATAAGGGAAAGAGTGTTTGGATTAAGGTGATCTTAGCTGTCGAGGGTCCAGGATCCTTATAGACCGAGAAGTTGCTTAGCGTTCGTATAGAGAATCTTTTTCTGGGCCTTTTTATCGATATTTGCACCCGTCACCCGGCCGATACACTGACCAAGTTCACGGATAGGAAGATCGGAGCCATAGAGGATGCGATCTGCTCCCAGTGTTTCGACCGCCGTTTCAACCAATCCGTCAGAAGGTAAGCAAGAAGAGGTATCGATCCACAGATTGCAGAGACCTTTAGCTTCCAGAATGCCACGAATACCTATCCCATAAAGATGGGCCATGATGACTTTCACATTCGGGTGTTGATGAGCGAGTAAGCAGGTGTCCGAGGAATCGGAGTGGGTTTTCCGCATGGACTTTCCTTTTGTATCCCAGGTGTGCTGGAGCACTGGAACATCCGACTCTTCGGCGACCTTCATGAGTGGTCTCATAACTGCGTCACGTGAATTGTTGGTGATTTCTAATTTGATTCCTTTGAATCCCATCTCAAGACACCTGTCTAACTCCTTGCGCATGACTTTTTCTCCCAAGTTCGGATTGAGGCAGCAGAAGCCGATAAAGAAATTTGGTTGCCATTTCATCACTTGTTTTGTCGTATCATTAATCGACTTACACTGTGCGGCATTAGGAGTGGGGCCATGCACCAGGACATCTCCCAAGCTAATCATTTTTTCTATGCCAAGAGATCTGCCATAAGTTGCTAACTTTTTGATAGCGGGCTTAGTGAAACCCTGATTAAAAAAAATAGGATGAGTGTGAATGTCGATGATTCGCATATTTGAAAGGAGTTTTGGCTATATCCCCGATGAAAGCCAAGCTTAGATGGAAAAGAATTTCAGTCGTTTTTTGGTTTAGGCAATTCGGAGCAATTTTTGAGCATTTTGAAACAGTATCTTCTTTTTTGCTTTTGCGTTGATATCAGCTCCGGTGATTCGGCCGATGCATTGACTGAGTTCGCGAATCGGAATGTCGGAACCATAGAGAATGCGATCTGCACCCAGTGTCTCAACGGCGGGTTCGATTAATCCATCAACGGGTAGACAGGAAGAGGTGTCGATCCAAAGATTGCTGAGTCCTTTTGCTTCGAGAATACCGCGAATACCCATTCCGAAGAGATGGGCCATGATGATCTTTACGTTGGGG